>JBCBOW010000350.1:0-2857 GCA_039821045.1 Pseudomonadota bacterium | reverse complement strand
CGGTTCCGACCGGGCCTGCTGTGTTATGGGAAGCGCGCCGCATAGAGGCAGTCGCCCAGTTTGGCAAGCGGTTTGGCGGGCGGCGTGGGCCTTTCGCTGACCGCGCGCTGATGCTGCGCTGACCGGGCGCTCACCTTCCTCTCGCCGGGCGCTCACCGGGCGCATTTTCCTACAGACCCTCGCTTGAGCTATCTCTGGTCTCATGCTGACGACAGCTCTGCCCGCTCCCCTGCTCGCACCCCTTCCCGCACAAATGCCCGCACCAGTGCCCATGCCCGTTCCCGCGAACGTTCCCGTGCCCGTTTCGCTCAAGCCAATAGGCTACGCCCAGCCTGCATCGTTGATCGGATCACTCGATCAAAAGCCGCCGTTTCAATCGAACAGATTTTTGCGCTTAGACAGTGTGCCAGGTGTGTCACACGTTCTCTACGTACGACGAGTTGAGGGTGCGGCGAGTTGAGTGAGCTTACTCGGGCGGGTCCGCGATCATGGCGGTGAAGTCCGCCTGGCAGGTGACCTTGCCTTCAACGCTGGCCTTGCCGGAGAACTTGTGGACCTGGCGGCGCGATTGGGTGAGCTCAACTTCAAGATCGAGCAGGCATCCCGGCGTCACAGGGCTGCGAAACTTGGCGTTCTCGATCCCCATGAACAAGACCAGCTTGCCGCTGTCAGCAAGGCTGAGGGTCTCCATGCCGAGGATCGCAGCGGCCTGCGCGAGCGCTTCGATCTGGAGCACGCCGGGCATGATCGGAGCACCGGGGAAGTGACCCTGGAAGAACTCCTCATTCATGCTCACCGCTTTGACCGCGTGAATGCGCTCGCCCAGATCGATCCGGCGAACCCGGTCGACCAGGAGAAGGGGATAGCGGTGAGGCAGAGCCTTGAGGACCTTGTGGATGTCATAGTCGACGATCGGTTCGGATGGCGTATCCGTCTCGCTCATGCTCTGCCCCTCTGTTGGCCGCTGATGTGGCTGACGCTGCGCGCCGCGTTAGCGACCCGCGGGTGCCTCAGTGTTGCCTTGCTGCGCTTGTGCTTCGCGTTGAGCGCGGATCTGCGCGGCGATCAGGCGCTGCTGGATCTCCTGGAAGACCGCGGTGCCCTGTTGCGAGCGACGATAGCCCTGCGGCGGGACCACACTGACGCTCGGGATCTTGGTGTTCAGCGAGGTTGTGATCTGCTGCGTGATATCCGCTTCGCGCCGGCCAAACTGGACCGAAGCAACCGGGAAGACGAGCTGGATCTGCTGCTGATTGGCAACCTCATCGAGCGCGGCAGGATACTGCGCGAGGATCTGCTCTACGGCATAAACGCGCGCATCGGTCACTTGGTTGGAGAGCCCGGCGATCTCGCCTTCGATGCGCTGGATATCGCCCAGCTGGCTCGATGCCTGCACCGCGGGGACCTCGCTCTCATCCAGCGAGCCATTGCCATTGGTGTCAAACGGCTTGAGCAGCTCGCTGAGCTCTGCGCGCTTGGCTTGCGCGGTGTCGATCTGCGCCTTGTAGGTCGTGTTGACCAGATCATAGGCATTCTTGAGCGCTTCGGTGCCGATGATGGCGCCCGAGGTGTCAACAGTGGCGAACCGGCCTTCGACCTGCGCTGCGGCAGGTGCGCCGGCCATAGCGCAGGCGGCAACGCTCGCAGCCGCGAGCAGTTTGGTAAGTGCTTTCATCAGAACTGTGTTCCTACATTGAATTGGAAGGTCTTATCGTCATCGCCTTCAACCGAGCGCACGATCTGCGCCAGGTCGATCCGGAAGGGCCCGAATGGCGAGTTCCAGTTAACCCCAATGCCCACAGCGATACGCGGGCTGGGAGAACTCCCGAGGAAGGTCTCTCGGATATTGGAATTGGCTACGATCTCACGGCGATTGAGTTCGCCGTTCACGTCAAACTGGTCAGTCGTAAACTGGCGCGGAATGGTCTCCCCGTCGGCGCCAACAGTGGTGCTGAACAAGGGATCGCCTGTCGCATCGTCGGTCAGTTGAATACCGTCAGGATTGTCCGTCAGCACCGGCGATGTCACCGCCCACAATGCGCCGACATCGACGAAGAGCGAGGGCCGCAGCCCGAGCTCGCGCGCGCCGGTGCCCAGCGGGATTTCAAGCTCGGCGCGGCCCAGATAGTACTTGCGTCCACCGATCGAGTCATCGCGGGTCTGGTTCTCAGCGGTGATGAGGATCGGGCTCCCGTTCTCGTCAAGCTCTGCGAGCCCGGTGGTCGGGTTCTGAGTGTAGAACTGAGTGAGCACGCGCGGACCAACGCCGCGAATGTCAAAGCCGCGCATGCGCGGTTCGCCAAGGAAGAAGCGGTCCTGCAGCAAGATGTCATCAACCCCGGCGCCTGGGCGCTCTTGCAAGGCCTGGATCGCCCCGCCTTCAACCGAAAGCGAGAAGATGAAGCCCGAATTGCCCAGCCCCCAGAACTTCTGTGCGTTGGAACGGAAACGCAGATAGCGCACATCGCCGCCAAGGCCTGCAAACTCTGTGCTGATCGAAACACGCTCACCGCGCGTGGGGCGGAAAGCGGAGTTGAGCGAGTTGTAAGAGAGGCTCACGCCGAGGATCGAGCTCAGACGATCGCCCAGCGAATCGCACAAGAAACGGCCAGCCAAGAGCGGATCGCAGGTCGCAACGCCATCGCCGTTTTGATCGCGGAAGAACTGGTCTTCATCCAAGCTGACCTGATCGTAGTTGAGCGTGTAGCTGCCGATCAGCGACATGTACTCAGTGAGCGGCACACCCAAGCGCGCTGCAAAGCCCGTGGTCGCCTGTTCGAAAGTGGTCTGACGATCCTCGCCCAGAAAGTTGAACTGGTTGAGATCGGTGCGGTAGATATCAAGCCCCGCAGAGATG
>JBCBOW010000349.1:0-2860 GCA_039821045.1 Pseudomonadota bacterium | reverse complement strand
GGACAGGATCTGAATATGCGGGCGCATTTGCTCTGCGCCAAAGCTGCAATTGAGGCCCATCGCGGCGGGCTTGGCGTGGCGCACCGTGTGCCAGAACGCCTCGACCGTGTGGCCCGAAAGATTGCGGCCCGAGAGGTCCGTCAGGGTCAGCGAGATCATGATCGGCACGTCGTGCCCGCGCTCTGCTTCCAGCTCTTTCACCGCCATGATCGCGGCCTTGCAATTGAGCGTGTCAAACACGGTTTCGATGAGGATGAAATCACACCCGCCATCGACCAGCGCTTCGGCCTGTTCGCGGTAGATTGCTTTCACTTCATCAAAGGTGACCTCGCGAAAGCCCGGGTCTTCGACATCGGGGCTAAGCGAGAGCGTCTTGTTGGTCGGCCCCATCGCGCCCAAAACAAAGCGCGGCTTGCCATCTTTAGCGGTTGCATCATCGCAGGCCTCGCGGATCACGCGCGCAGCCGAGATGTTGATCTCGCGCACCAGATGCTCCGCGCCGTAGTCTGCCTGGCTGATGACATTGGCGTTGAACGTGTTGGTCGCCAGCAGCGTCGATCCCGCCTCAATATAGCTGTCGCAGATTTTGCGGATCACCTGCGGCTGCGTGAGGTTGATGAGATCGTTGTTGCCCTTCTGATCCATCGTCAGCCCAGTGTCGCCCGCATATTGCTCTGCTGTCAGCTTCTCGTTCTGGATCGCGGTGCCATAGGGGCCATCCTTCATCAGGATGCTCTTGGCAGCGGCCTCATTGATGCGTGCACGCGCGGTCGCGGCGCGGGTGGCGAGAGTGGCCGTGCTCATTCTGCGGCCTCCGCCAGCGGCTGCTGCGCTTCCGGACGTTTGCCCAGCATATGGCAAATGGCATAAGCAAGCTCAGGCCGGTTGAGCGTGTAGAAATGAAAGTTGCGCTCGCCGCCTGCATAGAGCCGACGGCACAGCTCCGCTGCCACGGTTGCTGCAACCAGCTTTCGCGCGTCAGGCTTTTCATCGAGCCCTTCGAACAAGCCATCCATCCAAGGCGGGATTTCAGCGCCGCACGCATCGGCGAACTTGCGCGCCTGCGCCACATTCGTCACCGGCAAAATACCGGGCAGCACCTTTTGTTCGATCCCCGCCGCCGCAAGCTTGTCGCGGAAGCGGAAGAACGTATCGGCGCTGAAGAAAAACTGGCTGATCGCGCGGGTCGCGCCCGCATCAAGCTTGCGCTTCAAGTGATCGACATCGGCTTGCGGACATGTCGCATCGGGATGCGTCTCAGGATAGGCGGCGACCGAAATCTCGAAATCGGCAATCTCTTTAAGGCCAGCGACCAGTTCGGCGGCGCCCGCATAGCCGTCGGGATGGGGTGCGAAAGGCGCTCCGGGCTCGCCTGCATCACCGCGCAGCGCGACGATATGGCGCACGCCCGCTTCCCAATATTGCTCGGCCACGTCGCGGATTTCCGCCTTGCTCGCGCCAACGCAGGTCAAGTGCGCTGCAGCCGGGAGCCGCGCTTCGGCAATGATCCGGGCGACCGTTGCATGCGTGCGCTCGCGGGTTGAACCACCTGCGCCATAGGTAACCGAGACAAACTGCGGGCGCAGCGGCTTCAGCTCGACGACAGCCTTCCAAAGCTGCTCCTCCATCTTCTCGCTCTTGGGCGGGAAGAATTCAAACGAGACATCAACATCGCCCGGCAGTCCGGAGAAGAGCGGCGTATCCAAAGCCGTGCGATGCTCGCGCAATTGATCGTAGGTGGGGTTCATGGGAGCGCTTTTTTGCTGGGGGACGAGGGAGTTTGCGATGATTTGGGTCCAATGGCGCGGCGCTCGGCAATCCAGATTTTGACGACCAGTTCACCGCCATCAAGCGCTGCCGGTGGCGCTGCGATAAACCCGGCGCGCTGAAGGAGCCCCTGCATCTGAGGATCAGTAAAGCCCAGACGCAGATGCTGATGCCGCGTGCGCAGCTCTTCGCGTTCATGGCTGGCGAAATCGACAATCGCGATACGCCCGCCCGGCTTCGTCACGCGCGCTGCCTCCGCCAAGGCGATCGCTGGATTGGCCGCGAAGTGGAGCACTTGATGAAGCAGGACTGTGTCGAACTGGCCCGAAGCGAAAGGCAGCTCGGTGAAATCGCCTTGGATAAGCTCAAGTTTGGCCGCCGAAACGTGCTGAAGCTTGGCCCGGGCCACTTTGAGCATCTCAAGGTTCTTATCGAAGAACACGAGGTCGTAGAGCTGGTGGTCGGGGTTCCGTATCGCCTCGATGGAAGTCGAAGTGCGTCGACCGATATGGCGTTGTCGTTCATCGAAGTGCTCTCGAAGGCCTGGCCGACGCTTCCCATTACCGCTCGGGATGAAACGCTGACGAGCTGGGAGGCGGAGCAGATATTGGAAGAGCGAGGCATTAAGGGGCGAGGGCAGCGAGAGCTGGTCGACGCGTTTGCGGCGGCGGTTATCCTGCAGGAGCTACTCGACGAGCGCCGCCCCCCCGAAAAGATGGATTGAGCAGGGGCTGTGTTCAGCCGCGTAGCGCCTGGCCTTTGTTTTGTTCAGCCGCGTAGCGCCTGAACGGCAATCATTCGAACGGCTTCGTCTTCGTCGTCTGTGGCCGCCAAAAGGGCATTTTTGAAGACCGAGCTGTTCAGCTGAGCCATCGCCTCGACCGCGTAGTAGCGAACGGCCGAATTCGCGGACATGCTGTCGTCTTCAAGGCGCTTTTCAACTTCCCGCCGCCGATTTTCGTCGGGCGGCTCCGCCATATATTCGACCACCATTTTTTGATACACGGCCGGGCTTGGCAGGTCGCCGGTGTCCTCATCCGGGTCCGGTGCGGGGGGGCGTCGTTTGACGGAGATGATCTCCGCTTCTGGCTGG
>JBCBOW010000348.1:0-2867 GCA_039821045.1 Pseudomonadota bacterium | reverse complement strand
CTGTTTGAACATTTCGGTCAAACAGCTGCCGCCTGAGCTCGGCGCGCAAATGGTGCTGCTGGGCGACGGAAAACTGCGCGAAACCTTGATGGAAGAGGCGAAGGGCTTGCCGGTCGCCTTTCCAGGATACGAGACCGATCGCCGGGCCTTGGCGCGCGCGCTGGCAAGCTGCGATATCTACGTCAGCGGTATGGCTGACGAAACTTTCGGTATCTCCGTGCTGGAAGCGCAAGCGAGCGGGTTGCCCGTGGTCGGCGTTGCCAGCGGGGCGATGCCTGAACGTGTACCCGAGGGCGTAGGGTTGCTTGGGCCGGTGGATGACGCGCGCGCGATGGCGCAAAACGTCGTCCGCGTGTGGAACGAAGACTACGAATCTGTACGTCAGCGTTCAATTACACTTGCCAATTCGCACAACCGCTGGCAGCAGACTTTTGAACACTTGATCGATGTCGAATATGCGGAGGCGTTGAAAGCGCGTGATGCCCGTCAACAGTCTTCGGTTCGCGGCACGCTTAAGCGGGCGTTGAACTTCTCTTGACCGATCATCCCAATCTTTCGGGCGAACGCGCAGAGGCAACTGTGTGGCAGAATCTGCCGCGCCGTACGCTGAGAATTGCGCTCTATGTGCTGCCCATTGTCGCGCTGGCTAATGTCGGTTTGCTTGTATGGTCGCTAGGTGGCGTCGATCTCTCCAAAAGCCTTGTGGCGCCGCACCTGTTGTGGGTGGCAATGGCGCTGATTTTCGTGCCTATGCTGACCAATTCGCTGCGCCTCGTTTTGTGGGCGCGGTTCTTCGGGCTCGATCTGGGCCTGCGCAAGGCCTTTCGCGTGGTCACAGGCTCGATGGTTGCCAATTCGGTGACACCTTCGGCGACCGGCGGTATGCCGATCAAGCTTCTGTTTTTGATGGGAGCGGGCGTGCAATCGCGCCGGGCGCTCACGCTCATTTCGTTTCAGACCGCTGAGGATGCACTTGTCCTCTTCAGCATGGTCGGCATCACGCTTGGTATGACTGGGTTTGCGTTCTTCGAGTTTCTTGGCTCAGATGCTGAGCTGTTGGCGAAATTGGACACCACGCTGCGATCAGTCTCTGCGATCGTGCTGTGGTCGCTCGTTGGACTTGCCGTGTTTGGCCTAATTATTGCCGGCGGTCTTTTGGGCGGAAGGGCGCGCGATCTGGCTGTGCGCGCTTCAAGCCGGGTGAGGCAGTGGATTTCGGGCGTGATCGGCGATTGGGCCGACGCCGCGCGCCGCGGCAAATGGATTGCGATTGTAAATATTGCGCTGGCAGTGGTGCAGTGGAGCGTGCGCTTCTCGATCGCGGGGCTCGTCCTTGCAGCGTTTGGGATGGAGTGGCGCCCGGCGCTTTATTGGTTGCTGCAATACCTCGTCCAATCGATCAGCTCAATTGTACCAACACCCGGCGGCGCTGGCGGAGCGGAGGCGGGCTTCCTCTTCTTGTTTGCCCCGTTTGTCGATCAGGATGTCCTCTTTCCTGCCATGAGCACGTGGCGGCTGATTTTCTTCTTCCTGCCGCTGACGGGCGCGGCTTTGATCTTCTTTCTGCTCAACCGAAAACCGAGCAAGGGATCGAACGCCGCGCAGGATCCAAGCCGCGGCGTTGCTCACCCTGCGGAATAGGCCCCGAACCCTTGCAGGTCCGGGGTCTTCTTAGGCTGCAAGGCTCGGCTTGAACCCTTGAGAGCTTGCGGGATGACTTTGGTCGAGCTCGAAATGGCCGATCGTTCCGCGCAGGCGCTCAGCTTGATCAGCGAGCGAGGAAGCTGCAGCGTTGCACTCTTCCGCCATCGCTGCGTTTTGCTGCGTCGAATGGTCCAGATCGCGCACCGTGGTGTTGATCTGGGACAGACGTTCGGCTTGGATTTCCGTCGATTCAGCAATGGTTTCAACCGAAGAGCTAAGATCGGTCACGCCTTGCGTAATCGCTGAAAAGGCATCGCCTGAGCGTTTTACCAAGCTCACGCCGGAAGTGACGTGTTCAGCGCTTGAACTGATCAACGTCTTCACCTGGTCTGCTGCTTCCGTGCAACGCTGCGCCAGAGCGCGCACTTCACTCGCGACGACCGCGAAGCCCTTGCCGCTCTCGCCGGCGCGCGCAGCTTCGACTCCAGCATTCAGCGCCAGAAGGTTCGTTTGGAACGCGATTGCGTCGATCACTGAGATGATATCCGTGATCTCCTGTGATGATTTTTCGATCTGATCCATCGCGGTCACCGCCTCGGCAACGATGCTTGCGCCATCATGTGCCTTTTGATTGGCAGATGCGATCGTGCTGCGCGCCGTCTTGGTGGATTCGACCGTTTCCTGGACTTGTTGTGTCGTCTCGGCGATGGCGCTTGCCGTCTCTTCGAGGTTAGCGGCCTGCTGCTCAGTCCGGCGCGCGAGATCGTTGGATGCTGACCGAATTTCGGCAGAACCTGTACGAATTGAGGCAACGTTTTCGACAGCTGCACCGATGGTCCTTTTGAGGGTGTGGATGGTGGAATTGAAGTCACCTTCGATCTGGCTGTAGTTCGGCGGCAAGCTGACCGGGTCGATTTCGAGTTTACCGTCTGCAAGCAGGGACAGGGCATGGCCCAGTCCCTCGTTCACAGAGGAAACCTTGCCCTTCAGGTCAAAGAAGTAAGACGAGAGCGCGAGCTCGATATCGAGCAACGCCACTTTAAGGAGCGCTGTTACCTGGCGAGCGCGCGCGCGTCTCCAGGGCAAATAGCGCTGCCAGCCCGGCGCGATGATCTCTTCAACAAGATGCTCGAGCAAGCGAGCGTAGCTGCCGACATACCATTTGGGTTCAAGCCCGATGCGCGCGTGCACTTCGCCGATATGTCCAGCGCGATTCCGAAAGC
>JBCBOW010000347.1:0-2879 GCA_039821045.1 Pseudomonadota bacterium | reverse complement strand
AAACATGCGCCAAGCGAGAAAGGCGGGCGAGGGCGTGCCGCCGGTTGGCAGAAAGGTGTTGCTGGCGACAACGCAGGCAAAGCTCTCAGGCGCTTCGCCCACCATGCGCAGGCCCAGAAGACCGCCCCAATCCTGGCAAAAGAGCGCTGCGGGCTCTGGCACAACGGCGTCGCGCCATTGCCCGAGCCAGCTCATATGTCGATCATAGGTGTAAAAGGCTGCATCATCAGGCTTATCGCTTTTGCCAAAGCCGATGAGATCAGGCGCGAGGCAGCGAAAGCCCGCATCGACCAGGATCGGGATAATCTTGCGGTAGAGGAAGCTCCAGCTTGGTTCGCCATGGAACAGCAACACCGGCGGCGCGTCTTTGGGGCCTTTCTCGCTTGGCGCATGTTTGCCAAGAGCTCGCCCGAATTCAAGATCGGCGAGTTGCTGCAGCGCGCTACGCAAACCGAGCTGACTGATGCTGAAATCGCCGCTTATGATGCGCCCTTCCCTGATGAACCGAGCAAAGCGGGCGCACGCGCCTTTCCGCAACTGGTCCCGGTGGAAGACGGGATGGACGGGATCGAGCAGAACAAAGCCGCCTGGGTTGGTCTTGCAGCCTTCAACAAGCCGTTTTTGACGCTGTTTGGTGAAGACGACCCGGTCACAGGCGGCCTTGCCCCAATGCTGATCGAACGCATCGCCGGCGCTGAGGGCCAACCGCATGCCACGCTCTCGCGGTGCGGCCATTTCTGTCAGGAAGATCGCGCAGCTGAGCTTTCGCAAGGCGTGATCGATATGGCCAAAGCGGCAGGGTTTCACGCTTGAGCGAGACCTACCTCACCCGGCGGCAGGAGCTGCTTCTCGCGCTCGCTGTCGCCGTGGTGACAGCCAATGCCTATTACATCCATCCGATCATCGGAGACGTTGCGGCAAGCTTTGGCGTGAGCGAAGCGGCAATCGGGATTGTGCCAGCGCTCAACCAACTTGCCCTGGCGGTTGGCATTTTGCTGCTCCTGCCGCTGGGCGATCGCTATTCGAACCGGCGGCTGACGATCATTTTCACCGCTTGCCAATGCGCAGGTCTGGTGGTGATGACGCTAGCGCCGGACATCATCACCTTCACAGCCGGATCGACCTGGCTCGGCTTTTTCACCATCGCGCCTTACCTTTTGCCGGCCTACGCATCCAAACGCGTGCCGCCAGAGCGGCTCGGCCATGTGACAGCGACGTTATCTGCTGGCGTGATCTTTGGGCTTCTGGTCGCGCGGGTCGGCGCTGGCGTGATCGCTGAGCAATATGACTGGCACTTGGTTTACGTCTGCGCAAGCGCTGCGATGATTGCGATGGCGGTTGCGCTGCCGCGGATCATGCCCGCTAGCGAGCCCAGCGCACCGCCGGGGACTGCCCCTCCGCCAAGCTACAGCGCGCTGGTGCTATCGGTTTTCCCGCTGCTGCGCACACATCCCGAGATCATCATTTCGGGCGCAATTCAGGGGATCAATTTTGGCCAGTTCATTGCGCTGTGGCTGGCTCTGGCCTTGCATCTTACTTCGCCGGAAATGGGCTATGGCACCGATGTGGTGGGCTATCTTGCCGCAATCTCCGCGATCAGCGTGCTCACAACGCCGCGATTTGGGCGAATAGCGGATCATATCGGCGCGCGCCGGGCGCGGTTTTTCTATGCGATTGTCCAATTGCTGGGCAGCGCGCTGCTCTGGCCCTTTGGCGATAACTTGTGGCTGCTGCTTATCCCGATCATAATCATCACAGCGGTGGGGCCGGCCAGCGATGTCGGCAGCCGCATGATCTTCCTTTCCGCAGAGCCGACTTTGCGCACCCGGCTGACAACGATCTACATCATCATGATGTTTATCGGAGGCGGCATCGGAAGTTTTGTGGGCACCGCGGTGTATGACAGCGTGGGCTGGCAAGGCACGGCGGGCACGATCATCGCTTCGTGCGCGGTGTTGACGGCACTGTCTGGTTTGGCCTGGAAGATCTGGGGAGCGCACGCGCGCTCTGTGCCCAGCGATTGAGCGCTGCTGATTGAACGCTGCTGATTGAACGGTGGCGTCTGGCAAATCTTTGCCGGGCTTAACGCTTTTTCAACCATATCTCGGTAGTATTGCGAATGAAGGCGCTTACGGATTTACCGATTTTTGAGTCCGCCCCCGGCTGAAATATCACGGTTCTCTCCGAATGCCTTCGATCGTATCGCCAGTCTCCTTCGCACGAAGACAAGAGCAGACGAACAAAGGAGCGCTTACGGCTTTTTCCGAACGGGTAACCGCTCCGGGCTAGCCGAGGCGCTCTTTTCGTTTCTTGCACCTCTGAGCGAGCGTTTCTAGAAGCGCGTACAAGTCCCCGTAGCTCAGGTGGATAGAGCGTCGGATTCCTAATCCGAAGGCCACAGGTTCGAATCCTGTCGGGGACACGTTATAGCCGCAGCACGAGCGCAAGGCTCCCGCGTACCGCGCATCAGTTTACCTCATCAGGCGGCGCAATCGGAAGCGGCAGCGGCGCGACCGGCACGCCCTCATCGATCAGCTCCTTGGCCTCTTTCAGGCTCGCCTGCCCATGGATCGGCGCTTCATCGCGCTCGCCATAATGCATTTCGCGCGATTGCGCGGCGAAGTCTTTGCCCACCCATGTGCTTGTTTCGAGAGCCTTGGCTTGTGCAACAGCCAACTGTTGCATCGCTTCTTGCACTTGCGGCGGTATTTCGCGGTTGGCCATCGCAGTTGAGCCTGCAGGCGCTTCTTCAGACCGCTCTTTGCTGGGCGCGCTGCTCGGTGTGCGGCTCTCTTGAAGTGAGCAAGGCGCCCATGGCGCCCGCTGTGCCGGTCAAAGGCAACACACAGAGCAGCGCGCCCAGCAAAGAGCGGTCTGAA
>JBCBOW010000346.1:0-2896 GCA_039821045.1 Pseudomonadota bacterium | reverse complement strand
GTGATCCAAAACGCGATCAATCATCCGCTGGCGCTCGGTGCGGTGCTCGGCGAGGCCCATGCCATAAGCTGACAACACCCCCGAAAAAGGATGCAACAGGATTCGCGGGATGCCGAGCCGCTCGGCGACCAGGCAAGCATGCTGGCCCGCCGCGCCGCCAAAGCAATTGAGCACATAGCCTGAAACATCATAGCCGCGCGCCAGGCTGATTTGCTTGATGGCTTGCGCCATATGCTCAACGGCAATGTCGAGAAATCCCTGCGCCAGCTCTTCGGGTGTGCGCTCATCGCCAAGCTCAGCAGCCATGCCAGCGAACGCTGCGCGAGACGCCTCGGCATCGAGCGTTTGATCTTGATCCGGTCCGAAAATCGCTGGGAAGAAACGCGGATCAAGCTTGCCCAGCGCGGCGTTGATATCGGTCACTGCAAGTGAGCCGCCGCGGCGATAGCAAACCGGCCCGGGATCCGCGCCCGCGCTCTCAGGCCCAACGCGCATCCGGCTGGCCTCATAGCGCAGCAGCGATCCGCCTCCGGCTGCGACGGTGTGAATATCAAGCATGGGCACGCGCATGGGTACGCCTGCTACTTCGGCCTCATAGATCTTTTCCAATGTGCCCGCGTAGTGAGAGACATCGGTTGATGTGCCGCCCATGTCGAAACCGATGACCTTCGCAAAACCAGCAGACTTGGCGCTCGCAACGCAGCCTACAATTCCGCCGGCTGGACCAGAGAGGATCGCATCGCGACCCCGGAAGGAACGCGCATCGACGAGACCACCCGAGCTTTGCATGAATTGGAGCCGACCGCCGCCATCACGCTGGCATAGAGCCGCTTCAACCTGATCGACATAGCGACGCAGGATCGGTGTCAGGTAAGCGTCAACGATCGTAGTCTGCCCGCGCGGGACGATCTTGCTGAGCGGTGAAACATCATGACTTGCTGAGACTTGAACAAAACCAATATCGCGCGCGATTGCCGCCAGAGTGCGCTCGTGTTCGGGATAGCGAAAGGCGTGCATTAGAACGATCGCGACGCTGCGGAAACCCTGATCATAAGTGTCCTGCAATTGCGCCTGCGCGAGGTTAACATTCAGCGAGCGCTCGCAGGTGCCGTCCCCCAGCATCCGCTCATCAATCTCGATCACATCGTCATAGATCATGGAGGGTTTGCGCACATTGAGAGCAAAGGTGTCTGGCCGCGCCTGATGCCCGATTGCGATGCAATCCTTCAGGCCTTTTGTGATTGCGAGCAGCGTGCGCTCGCCTCGGCGCTCCAGCAGCGCATTCGTCGCGACTGTCGTTCCCATGCGTATCGCTGCGACATTGCTCAGGGGAACGGGCTCATCAGCCGCAAGCCCGAGGAATAGCCGGATCGCGTGCACTGCGGCATCATCATAGCTTTCCGGATTGTTCGATAGCAGCTTGCGGGTGGAGAGAGCGCCATCGGGAGAGCGGGCGATGACATCGGTAAAAGTGCCGCCGCGGTCGATCCAGAATTGCCACCCGGCGCGTGCGCGCGCTGCCTCATCGGTCATGGTTTATCGAACGTCTGAGTGCGCATGGTTGGCTTGTGCGCTAGCGCGAAGGTCAGGTGCATTGCAAGCGCGTCGCTAGCAAAGGCCCGTCCCGCCTGTGCCTAAGCCTGTTTGGCTTGAGTCTCTTTGGCCGGGTTGAGCACCAACAGGAGCCGACGCTCGCCCGTCCCGCCAATGGGCGGGGAGCGGTGAATACACGGTGTCTCGGTAGCGAGCTTGCCCTTGAAGAGGCCGACATCGCCTGCGCGCAGTGTGTTGATCCGGCGTGGTTCAAGTCCCTGAGCGACCATCTCCGCATCGTCATTTTCGAGCCATTGCGTGCCGGTGCCGACATAGGTCGTGATAAGACGGGCCGTGACGTAGTCACCGTGAAATTTGCGGCAACTGTCCGTCGTTACGATTTCGAGCTGGACGTCGAATGCATCGATGCTTAGCGCTGCACAAAAATGCTGCGCCAACATGCCAATGTCTTGGATAAGAGCCGCGCGGGAAGAGATCGCTGCGAAGCCGCTTGCCTCCAGCCCCGCTTCTAGTTGCTCCTTAAGCCCCCCAAGCGTTGTCGAAAATCGCAAATCCTGAGCGTCTTGGGCAATCATTGCATCGATCCCGCCAATCGTTTCGCGCTCCCACACGGCGAGGTTGCAAGCGGCATCGCGGATCGCATCGAAAACTTCGATTGCGGTCGCTAGGCGCGCAGATGACTTAACGAGGGTGGTCATAGAGGCTCGAAATCGCCCATGAGATGGTATCTCATAAGACGTAGAGCTCGGCTCTGCTAAGTTCAACCCACTGGGGCCGGTGCGTTGAGCGCTTGCTTTGGCGCGCGGCGGCCTTAGAATCAGTAAAAAAGCATCAGGGGTATTAATGAGGACGATTTGGATCGCGGCTCTGGCGCTTGGGTTAGGTTCTTGTTCTTTGGGTGGCGGAAGTGAGCAGGAAACGGGTGCGCCTCTCGATCGCCCAGCGCCTGTTACCGTTGAGGACCGCTTCGCTCTTCTCGCGCTGGATTGCGTGCACCGCGAATACCCGAACAAGATCGCGCATGTCCTTGCCTCGGACGAAGACGTCGCCGCGCCGCGCGATCTGACACCGGCCTTTTATGGCTGCTTTGATTGGCATTCCTCTGTCCACGGTCATTGGTTGCTGACACGCATCCTGACGATACAGCCCGGCGGCGTCTACGAAGAGGAAATCCGCGAAAAGCTGGCGCGCAGCTTCACTGCAGACAACATCGCCGCCGAGCTGGCCTATTATACCGCCGAGGGGCGCGGCTCGTTTGAGCGGCCCTATGGGATTGCCTGGTATCTTCAACTGATCCTTGAGCTTGAGGAGAGCGAAGATCCGCAGCTTGCCGAATGGCGCC
>JBCBOW010000345.1:0-2896 GCA_039821045.1 Pseudomonadota bacterium | reverse complement strand
AGCCGAGCAAGCCCTGGCAATTGTTGTCGAGCTCATCGCGCAGCTCATCCACGGGCCAATTGGTGTTCTCGGCGAGCGGAATGCTCAGCAGCGCATCGAGGCTCGCTGGCTCCGGCAGGCTTCTCTGAATCTCAAACACGTTTTCCTGATGATAGTGCAGCGCATGGAGCGTCGCGGCGGTGGGCGAAGGCACCCAGGCTGTGTTTGACCCAGCGCGCAAATGGCCGATCTTCTCGTCCATCATCTTGCCCATCAGATCAGGCGCCGCCCACATGCCTTTGCCGATTTGGGCGGTGCCGGAAAGGCCATGTTTGAGCCCGATCGCAACATTGCGCGCCTCGTAAGCGCCGAGCCAGTCAGACCCCTTCATCGCGCCTTTGCGCATCATCGGGCCCGCTTCCATCGAGGTGTGAATCTCATCACCTGTGCGATCGAGGAAGCCGGTGTTGATGAAGACGATCCGGTCTTTGACCGCGTGGATACAGGCGGCAAGGTTTGCGCTGGTGCGGCGCTCTTCGTCCATCACGCCAACCTTGATTGTGTGGCGCGGCAGGCCAAGCAAATCTTCGACCGCGTTGAAGAGATCATCGGTGAAGGCGCATTCTTCGGGGCCGTGCATCTTGGGCTTCACGATGTAGATCGAGCGCTGACCACTTTTGGGCTTCGAGTTGCCGTATTTGGCATGGCCCTCGACATCGATAGTGCTGATCGCGCTGGTGAAGACCGCGTCCATAATGCCTTCGGGGATCTCGCTGCCATCTTCGAGCTGAATGGCAGGGTTGGTCATCAAGTGCCCGACATTGCGGACAAACATCATCGAGCGACCGGGCAAGCTGTGCGTCGCGCCATGCCTGTCGGTGTAGGCCTTGTCGCCTTTCAGCTTGCGGGTCAGGGTGCGCCCGCCTTTTGCAAAACTCTCTTCAAGATCGCCGCGAATGATGCCGAGCCAATTGGTGTAAGCGAGAAGCTTGTCTTCTGCGTCCACTGCCGCGACCGAATCCTCGCAATCGGCAATCGTGCTCAGCGCGGCCTCTACATTGATGTCGGCAATACCGGCCTTGTCGCCCGCACCCACCGGAGTGCTGGAATCAAACACCACTTCAATGTGCAGGCCGTTGTTTTTAAACAGCAACCCCTTCTCGGTCTTGCCGACATACTGGCTCTCATCGACGAGTTTGCCATCGTGTTCATCAGCGATATCCGCCCAGCTCTGATCCACCAGCGGCAGCGCCTGGTCGAGAAACTCCCGACCGCGCTTGATCACTGCCGCGCCGCGCTCTTCGTCATAGGCGCCGGGCCGCGCAGGCGGAGCATCGAGCGCGTCCGTCCCGTAGAAAGCGTCATAAAGGCTGCCCCAGCGCGCATTGGCCGCGTTGAGCAGGAAGCGCGCGTTGAGGATCGGCACAACCAGTTGCGGCCCGGCCATGGTTGCGATCTCGGCATCTACGTTCTGCGTTCCGATGGTGAAATCGCCTGGCTCGGGCACGAGATAGCCAATCTCAGTCAGAAACGCCTTGTATTGAGCCGCATCGTGCGGCTGCCCCCGGCGCTCCTTGTGCCAAGCGTTGATCTGATCTTGGAGCTCACCACGTCGCGCCAAAAGCTCGGCGTTGCGCGGCGCGAAGTCTCTCAGAAGCGCCGCAAATCCTGCCCAAAACGCAGCCGTGTCGCGGCCCAGCGGCACCAACACTTCATTTTCAAGAAAGGCGGCAAGCTTGCCATCGACGGAGAGCCCGGCGCGATCGACCATCTGTGTCATGAATGTCCTCAGTAATGCGCTAATCGAGAAACGATCCTGGGGAGGAGGACGCGATATGACTGTGCGCGCCCTATGGCCAAAAGCATGGTGCTTTGCAACGGGTTGGATTGCGCTGCGCTCACCGCTAAGCCCACAGGCATGACAGGGGACACACACGTATATCTCGCCGCGCTCGCAGCACTATCAGGGGACCGGTCTTGACCAAACGTCTGCGCGCGGCGCGCCTCAGCGATCTTGAGCATCTTTATGAGATGGCCAAGCTAACCGGTGGCGGTTTCACCAATTTGCCAGCTGACCGCAAAGCGCTTTCCGCCAAGCTTGAGCGCGCTGCACAAGCCTTTGCGAACACCGAGGACGAGCTCACGGATGAACAATTCGTCCTCGTTCTCGAGGATACAGCCACAGGCGCGGTGCGTGGGACGTCTCAATTGATGAGCCAGGTCGGGCAGCAATGGCCGTTTTACTCCTACCGCCTCAACACGCTGACCCAGTACAGCCAGGAGCTGGATCGCACGGTGCGCACCGAGATGCTCAATCTCGTCACCGATCTTGAAGGCACGAGCGAGGTGGGCGGGTTGTTCCTTCACCCCAATGAACGCGCAGGCGGCCTAGGCCTCTTGCTGGCGCGCTCGCGCTATCTGTTTGTCGCCATGCATCGCAAACGCTTTGCCGAAAAGATCATCGCAGAGCTGCGCGGGATCATTGATGAGCGCGGGGATTCGCCCTTTTGGGACAATGTTGCCGGGCGCTTTTTCGGGATGACCTTCAACGAGGCGGATTATTTCAACGCAATCAACGGCAACCAGTTCATCGCTGATCTCATGCCCAAGCATCCGGTCTATGTTGCGATGCTCGATCCCGAAGCGCGCAAGGTGATCGGGGTGCCTCACCTTTCGGGCCGCGCGGCGATGCGCATGCTCGAGAATGAGGGTTTTCGCTATGATGGATATGTCGACATTTTTGATGGCGGGCCGACGATGGTCGCGCTGACTGATCAGGTTGCCAGCGTGCGCGATGCACGGGCGGCAAACGTTGCCAGCATGGATCTTGGCGAAGGGGAGCGCGCCATTCTCGCCACGGGACGCTTGGACACATTTCGCGCATGTTACGGCGCGCGGGCGTTTGACGACAATGGCG
>JBCBOW010000344.1:0-2937 GCA_039821045.1 Pseudomonadota bacterium | reverse complement strand
CGCCTGAAGTGCTCACAATCCTCTCAGGGCGCGAAGCTGCGGTGCGGCGGCTTGATCTTCTGCGAGAGGCTGTGGGCGATGAGCCCAGCGCTTGGTATCCCGCGCTCACCAACAAGGCTTGGCCCGATGGCGCGAGCGACACGGATGAAGACGGGCATCCCGTTTGGCAGGCGGCAGAATGAGCACGACCTGCGATCTTGCCGCCCAGGAAGTGGGCTCAGGCGTCGCCGCCGCTCTCACAGCGGTGGATTGCATCGCCGGGCAGGTGAGCGAGCAGGCTTTCGGGCGGCTGTTCGGCGCGGACGGGCAGATGGCGCTGGTGCTGACGATGC
This sequence comes from Pseudomonadota bacterium, assembly GCA_039821045.1. Taxonomy (GTDB): domain Bacteria; phylum Pseudomonadota; class Alphaproteobacteria; order Sphingomonadales; family Sphingomonadaceae; genus Erythrobacter. The sequence goes on along the minus strand of JBCBOW010000344.1, from coordinate 2,605 downwards.
TGCTGGTTTTCTACGTCGCGTTTCTGGGCATTGGCCTCATGCTGGGGCGGGCCAATCTCTCGGTGCGCGCGCTTGTTCCGCGCATGATGACGCTGGGCCTTGTGCTCACCTTTGCGACCTCCTTCGCGGCGTTTTCGACCGTGTTTTACAATCTCTTTGTGCTCGGCCCGGATTGGGTCGCCGGGGTTCTCACTGACACTGAAGGTTCCGCCACGGCGACCTTCGCGACCAAACTCGATATCGTCTTCATCGCAGTGCAAGAGGCATCGACCGGGCAAACAGACATCAACATGTTCTCGCCGCCGGGTATGATGTGGTTTGGCGCAATGCTGCTCTTGCTCGGCACGGTCGGCTTGCTGGTGACAGCGCGCATCGGCTTGGCGCTGCTGCTGGCTGTGGGCCCGATCTTTGTGGTTCTGGCGCTCTTCAATGGGACGCGCGGGCTGTTTGTTGGCTGGCTCAAGGGTCTGGTGATGCTTGCGATGGTGCCGATCTTCGCCGTCGTAGGGGGATCGATCATGCTTGAGATGGCGGTGCCGATCCTCGCAGCGCTCGTTGCAGTGCCCGGCGAGATTGATCAGCAAGCCGCGATGGCCTTTTTCCTCGTCGGGTTTGTGCACTGCATGCTGATGCTGATGGCGCTTATCATCTCATCCAAGATGGTCGCCGGTTGGCAGGTCTTTGGCTTTGCCGGCGGCGAGGTGAGCGAGCCGCGCGAACCTGCTCCCATGCAAGCCCCCGCGATGGCCGCTGCCGCAGCGCCGAGCCGCGCCGCGCAAGTCGCACCGCCTGCCGCAGCCGCAGCCAGCCAGCGCAGCTTGGATGTCGCACCGACCTCAGCGCCTGCCGCCGCCAATGATACAGGGCCCGCAGCCGCATCCACCGTGCGCGAGACCAAAGTTTACGCTTCCACCTCCTCGGGCGGCCCACCATCCAGCGCCAACTCTGCCACATCGCGCACCCGCGGGATCGGCAATCGCTTCCGCTCGTCCAGCGTATCGGGCGGCGCTTCCAACCCTTCAGGACGCGCATCTGGCGCTTCAAAGTCGGAGACACCCTCATGATCCGCCTGAGCCCCAAGTGGCTCCCGCTCACTGCTTTCGCTTTGGCGCTGGCTCCCATCGCCAGCGCGCCCCTTGCTGCGCAAGACACCGCCCCGCAAGACGCGGATGAAACGCCTGCAAAGCCGGCTGACAGCCGCCTGGTGTCGCTCGTTTATGATGACAGCGCAGTCGTCACCATCCGCGGTAAGGTCAAAGTGCAAACGACGATCAAATTCGCTGAAGACGAGGCGATCGAGAAGCTCGTCATACCGCTCCCCCGTCGCCGCTTCGAGGGTCGTCGCAACCACCGGAGAGCCCAGATTGGCGTATTCGAAAGGCGCTTCACCAGGCGGCGCGTCGGCGTACCAGGCCTCAGGATCAGCAAGCTTCTCTCGAAGGCTTTCACCCAGCGGGATGATATAGCCCGCTTTATCGCGCAGGCCTGCGCGGTGAGACATCAATTGCGCTAGCGTCACCGGCGCATCAGGGAAATTGGGTGAGCGGACTTGGAAGCCGAGATAGTCCGAGACATCGGCGTCGAGATCGACTTTGCCCTCGTCCACCAGCCGCAAGGTGGCGAGCGCCATGATCAGCTTAGAAATCGAGGCGATGCGCACCGGATCGTTGGCTTCGACCGCCTCGCCGCTCTCAAAATTGCGCACCCCTTCGATGATCAGCGGCGTTGCAGTCTCGCGGTCGAAAGCGATCACCACCGCGGCGGGCGGGGCTGTCTCGGTTTTCTCAGCGGAGCAAGCGGTCATCGGAAGAGCGAGAGCCAATGCGGCAAGGATGATGCGGATCATGGCCACGCACTCTTGCCGCTCAGCGCCGCAAAATCAAACGCCTTGCGCCTAGTCCAGATTGGGCCGCAGCCAGCGTTCAGCGGTCGCCATGTCCACGCCCCGGCGGGCCGCGTAATCTTCCAGCTGATCGCGCCCGATCCGTGCAACGCCGAAATAGGCGCTTTCTGGGTGGCCGAAGTAAAAGCCGCTCACCGCCGCTGTGGGATACATCGCAAAGCTCTCAGTCAGCGTAAGGCCCACGTTCTTCTCAGCATCCAGCAGTTCGAACAGGATCGGCTTCAAGGAGTGATCAGGGCACGCCGGGTATCCGGGCGCTGGGCGGATACCGCGATATTGTTCCTTGATCAGCGCTTCATTGGTGAGCTGCTCGCCCGGCGCATAGCCCCACAGCGTGGTGCGGGTGTGCTGGTGCAGGCGCTCGGCAAAAGCCTCGGCAAAGCGATCGGCCAGCGCTTTCAGCAGAATGTCCGAATAATCGTCCTTGTCGGCCTGAAAGCGGGCAATGTGCGGCTCGATGCCGTGAATGCCGACGGCAAATCCGCCGATCCAATCACCCGCAGGATCGATGAAGTCCGCCAAGCACATATTGGCGCGGTCGCGGCTCTTCTTGATCTGTTGGCGCAGGAAGGGGAGGCGAATATTCTCTTCGCGCCGAACGCGGTGGATCATCACATCATCGGGGCAATGGTGATCGCGCGCGCAGGGCCAGAAGCCTGCGACGCCCTTTGCAGTGAGCCATTTTTCCGAGATGATCTTTTC
>JBCBOW010000343.1:0-2939 GCA_039821045.1 Pseudomonadota bacterium | reverse complement strand
GATCCTTCTGGCTGAGCTTTTCCTTGCTCTGGGCGCATATGGTGCGGGCGGGATTGAGCTGGGCGAAGCGGATGGCAGCGCGACGGCAGCGGTGAGTCAAAGCAATATCGAGGCGATCGGCGCATTGCTTTACGGGCGATATATTGTGCTGTTTGAGATCGCCGGGATTATCCTGCTCGTGGCGATGATCGGCGCGATTGTGCTTACCCACCGGGAACCCAAGCCCGGCGCGCGCGGCCGCCAGAATGTCGCACGGCAAATTGCGCGGCGCCCTGATGAGGCAACGGTGATGAAACAGCCGACCATCGGCGAGGGGGTCGAGCTGTAATGGGACCGATCGGTATCGAACATTATCTGGTGGTGGGTGCGATCCTGTTTGTGCTCGGCGTGCTTGGCATTTTCCTCAATCGCAAGAACGTGATCGTCATCCTCATGGCGGTTGAGCTCATTCTGCTCGCCGTGAACATCAATCTCGTCGCGTTCAGCGCCTTTATGGACGACTTGGTGGGTCAGGTCTTTGCCATGCTGGTGTTGACAGTGGCAGCGGGTGAGGCTGCGATCGGGCTCGCGATCCTCGTCATCTACTTCCGGGGTCGCGGCACAATCGCGGTCGACGATGTCAACCGGATGAAGGGGTAAGCGCGATGGAGTCGATCCTGATCATCGTCTTTGCGCCTTTGCTCGCGGCCATCATTGCCGGCTTTGGCGGCCCGATGATGGGCAAGACAGCGGCGAAAGCGATCACAACCGCCGGCCTTTTTCTGTCTGCCGCGCTCAGCTGGCCTATCTTTTTGGGGTTTCTGAGCGGGTCTGAGACCGCTCAAGTCGTGCCCGTGCTACAATGGGTGAAATCGGGCTCTTTGACGTTCGATTGGGCCTTGCGCGTTGACGCGTTGACGGCGGTGATGCTGGTGGTGATCAACAGCGTTTCTGCCTTGGTTCACCTTTATTCCTGGGGCTACATGGAAGAAGATCCGGCTCAGCCGCGCTTCTTTGCCTATCTCTCGCTTTTCACCTTCGCGATGCTGATGCTGGTGACAGCGGACAACCTCGTCCAGATGTTCTTTGGTTGGGAAGGGGTGGGCCTCGCTTCCTATCTCCTTATTGGTTTCTGGTATCACAAGCCCAGCGCGGGCGCCGCTGCGATCAAGGCTTTTGTGGTCAATCGTGTCGGTGATTTGGGCTACATGCTCGGCATCTTCGGCACCTTCCTTGTATTCCAGACGACGTCGATCCCTGAGATCCTCGAAGCCGCGCCAGCCATGAGCGGTTCGACCATTGGGTTCCTGGGTTTCCGGGTCTACACGATGGATGTGCTCTGCCTGCTGCTGTTTGTCGGCGCGATGGGCAAATCTGCACAACTGGGGCTGCACACATGGCTGCCCGATGCGATGGAAGGGCCAACGCCGGTCTCTGCTTTGATCCACGCGGCAACCATGGTCACGGCGGGCGTGTTCATGGTCTGCCGCTTGTCGCCGATGTTTGAAACCGCACCGACCGCGCTGACGGTGATCACGATCGTCGGCGCGGCAACTTGCTTTTTTGCCGCCACCATCGGCACGACGCAGTGGGATATCAAGCGCGTCATCGCCTATTCGACCTGCTCACAGCTGGGCTATATGTTCTTCGCCGCCGGTGTGGGCGCGTATGGCGTCGCGATGTTCCATCTCTTCACGCACGCCTTCTTCAAGGCGCTGTTGTTCCTTGGTGCAGGCTCGGTGATCCACGCGATGCACCATGAGCAGGACATGCGCTATTATGGAGGCCTTCGCAAAAGCATACCCGTAACCTTTTGGGCGATGATGGCGGGCACGCTTGCGATCACCGGGGTGGGCGTGCTCGGCGTGTTCGGTTTTGCGGGCTTCTATTCGAAAGATGCCATTCTCGAAGCGGCATTCGCACGCGGCACGGGCGCAGCGCAGTTTGCCTTCTGGGCGGGCGCGATCGCAGCCCTGCTCACCAGCTTCTATTCATGGCGCCTCATGTTCCTGACCTTCTGGGGCACGCCGCGCTGGATCGAAAGCGAGCACATTCAGCACAGCGTTCACAAGACGCCCGAGGAAGCTGGCGCGGACACAACCGGCGGTTACCATCCGCATGAGAGCCCTTGGGTGATGCTGGTGCCGCTGCTTGTCCTGACAGTGGGTGCGGTGTTTGCCGGGTATCTGTACAAATACCCCTTCATCGATGGCGCGTCCGATGCTGTGAACGGCGCGTTCTGGGGTGGCTCGATCTACTTCAACGAAGACCTGATCCATGCGCTGCACGAAGTGCCACTGTGGGTGAAGCTGACCGCGACTGTCGCCATGATCGCGGGGCTGGGCGGGGCGGTTTACGCCTACTTGATCGCGCCCGGCGTGCCCGCGGCTTTCGTCCGCATGTTTGGACCAGTGCACAATTTCGTCTTCCGCAAATGGTATTTTGACGAGCTTTACGATGCGATCTTCGTCAAGCCTGCCTTCTGGTTTGGCCGGCAATTCTGGAAGCTGGGCGATATCGGGACGATCGACCGGTTTGGCCCCAACGGCGTCGCCTGGGTCGTGGAGCGCGGCTCGGTTGCCGCCAAGACGATCCAGTCGGGCTATCTCTACACTTACGCTTTGATCATGCTCCTCGGGCTGATCGCGGCGACCACCTATGTGCTGTTGTAAGGGGCGGCTTTGATGGACAGTCCCGGCGGTTTCCCGATCCTCTCGATCATGCTGCTTGTGCCTCTTGTGGGCGCGATCATCTGCCTGTTTGTCGATGCGGCAATCGCGCGCTGGACCGCTCTTGGGGCGACCCTGGTGACGCTGGGCTTGGGCATTTCGCTGTGGGTCCATTGGAATTTTGGCGGCGAGCAGTGGCAATACACAGAGCGCGCCGAGCTGTTTGACGGTTTCGCCCGATTCTACGTCTAGGCCCAGGGTGGGTTCATCGAGTAACAGCAGGTTTGGCTG
>JBCBOW010000342.1:0-2950 GCA_039821045.1 Pseudomonadota bacterium | reverse complement strand
CCCCGCCGCCCAGCACCACGTACCAGGGCCAGGCGAGCTCTGGATAAAGCCCCTCGAAACCTGCGAAGCCGGTGACAAGCGCGAGGCTCACAAATCCAGCGACCACACCGATAAGAAGCCCCCGTTCATTGGTGTGCTTGGAAAAGAAGCCGAGCCCGAACATCGCCAGCTTTGCTCCGACAAGATAGGAACCGACCCTGGACAAGGTCTCCAAGATCGAACCGCCGCTGGAGATGAATGCGAACGCCATCGGGATGACAACGACTGCCCAGACGACTGTGAACGTCCGAGAGGCAGCGAGATAATGTCGCTCATTCGCTTGTGAGTTCACAAATGGCTTGTAAAAGTCGACCACACTCACGGTCGAAAGCGAGTTGAACGCGGAGGACAGGCTCGACATCGAAGCAGACAAGACCGCCGCAACCAGGATGCCCATCAGGCCCGGGATCGCGAGCGCATTAGCGAAAGTCAGAATGATTTCGTTAGACTGATCGAACGGCTGCCCCTCGAAATGGACATACAAAAGCGCGCCGATAAAGAAAAACAGGAAGTAAATCGCAAAAGCGCCGTAGCCCATCATCAGATAGGATTTCTTCGCATCGCCAATGTTGCGTGCGGCCATAGCGCGCTGCACCATCATCTGGTTCGCACCGTAGACGGTGATGTGAAACAGCGTCATCGCCAAGACACCAGACCACACGGTGGGAGCGATAGTCAGATCGATACTGGTATCGAGCGGGTTCAGCTTCCCATCATCGGCCAGAACAGTCAGCGCGTCAGACAGCGGTGCGACGTCAATGAGCAGAAAGTAGAGCACGATCCCTGCACCGATAAAAAGGATCACTCCTTGCAAAACGTCGGTCCAGATAACGGCATTCATGCCGCCCATCAAAGTGTACACCACCACGATGACGCTCATCACAACGATGGCCGTGCGCGGCTCGATCCCAGTCACAAACGTCACCACGATTGCTGTCGCGGTTAGGATGGTTGCTGTCGTAATGCTTTGAGACATCATGAACAGCAGGCTCATGACCGTGCGAGATGATGCGCCGAAGCGACGCTCCAGATATTCGTAAATCGAGCTCAAGCCGCTGTTGAAGAAGAACGGCAGGAAAAACACGATGACGACAAAGATGACCAGCGGGTAGTTTATATGAATGGCAAGGGCTGCCATGCCATCGCCATAGGCCCAGGCGGGCCCGCCGAGGAAGGAGAGCGCGCTCACATAGGTTGCCATGACCGAGATGCCGATCGCCCACCAAGGTGTTGACCGGTCACCAAAATTGTAATCCTGCGCGCTCGTAACCCGGCGGCTCATCAACCAGCCTAGCGCGAGATTGCCGAGAAGATACGCGACAACGATGGCCCAGTTTAACGCGCCGAAGGACACCCCCAATTCTTGCATTATGCGGATTGCCCTTCGGATTGGTGGGTCAGTTCTCGCGTGTTCATTTTGGCTTTGCTTGGTTCTCTGGCGAGATCGCGCAAGGCGGCGGTCACGCTGTCGGGCTGCTCCAGGGAAGACAAGTGCCCGCATCGAGGGACAATCACCAAGCGCGAGTTTTGCACGGCCCCTGCAATCTCGCGGTGAAGATCGGGCGGACAGATCGCATCGCTGTCGCCTGTCAGGACCAAGGTCGGGCATTCGATCGAGGCCAAGACTTCTTCGTAGTCTTGTCGCGCCATCAGCGCCGCCGTCTGGCTTTCGAAGGCGGTTTCCCCAAGTTTGGCCGCCATATCAGCAAGGAGGTTCAACCGTGTAGGACTCCGGTTTGCGGGATGCATGTAATTGGGCTTGAGCTCTTCGCGTAAAACCAGATCAAGCTCTCCTTGCCGCACTCGATCGAGCTGCACCATCCGTTGCGCGCCCGCGCGATCGGCGCGAAATGTGGTGTTGAGAAGCGCTACATGACTGATGCGCTCGGGCGCTTGCCGATAGAGCTCGAGCGCCACTATGCCGCCCATGGACAGCCCCACAGGAGCAAAGTAATCCGGCGCCTGTGCGAGGATCGCCTCAGCAAGCGCCTCGATCGTGCGGGCACCGGTCAAATCCGCTGCAGCGCAGGCGTGGCCTTCATCTCTCAGCGCCTTCATCTGCGGCGCGAAAAGCCTGCCATCACACATGAAGCCTGGCAGAAAAATGAAACTGGTCTGGCTCATCGTTGCCGTGCTGCGCTCCTTCAAAAGTGAAGGGTTACGCAGGCTTGACTGCGAATGCAAACGGACAAGCTCAATTTGGCGCCAGTGCGCCAAAAAGTGTTGCTTTGGAGCCTGATCGCTAGGGGGCGACCAGGTTAGCTAGACCCAACCCAGCTCGGCCAGAGCAAAGCCATCGTTCCAGACCTTGACCATGTGCGCGACTTTGCCATCCTCGAACCTCATGACATAGGCATAGTCCGAAGCGGTCGAGTTGCCCGTGGGCGGGACCGGCCCACCTTCGCCTGTATGGGTTCCATGGAAGATTGCGGCGGCGCACACCGTCGAGCGCTCCTCATCAACGCCAAACGAAAGCATTTCGTAGCGCGCTGTTGGCAAGGGCCCAAACATGCCCTTCATCCACTCACAATAGCCCTCGAGCGTCGTGATATCGGCCAATGCTCCTGATTGACCGCGAAAGGCCGCATCCTCATGGCAATATTGGGCGCATGCTTCCCAGCCTTTCCCCGTTTCGCAGGCGTCGAAAAAGGCGAGGGCAGTGTCCTTGATGCTCATAATGAAAAGACCTTTCGTCTGCTGGACTATCTCAGGCCTTTGCAATCGAACTGCGCAAGAGTGGCCCTAACTCACGACCTTAAAGAGCATCAGAGTGCAGTTGGGAAGACGCTTTGTGTTGAAGATAGATTGGATCGCATCGCCGCGCTGCTTATCAACGACGAGTAGATATCTCACTTGCCAAGTTTCAACGAAGGCACGGCTTTGTGCGTCTGTGAGGCGACCTTGTGCCATG
>JBCBOW010000341.1:0-2952 GCA_039821045.1 Pseudomonadota bacterium | reverse complement strand
AAGAACGCGACCTGCATGGCGCTGGCGACGAACCAACCGATCGCGCCTGACCGCAGCACGCCCGAGCTGCGCGAGCTTAATCAGGAGCAGGCCTTCCTCCCGATTTACAATTACGCTGCGATTTCGGACGCGGAAGAGGGGCTGATCCTCGTCAACGTCAACACGCTGGCGGATGGCGAATTTCGCAACAACAAGTTCAAGCGCTTCGAATATGCCGATGGCTCGACCGCGTGGAACCCGGATGGCGTTTTGAACGGGGCGCGGCATATCCAGCTTGCAGGCGAGATCGCTTATGTGATGGCGGATGCAGGACTGGTGGTGATCGATCTCGCTGATCCCGCCACGCCCAAGCTTGCCGCCGTGCGCCCGCTTAACGATGCGCGGGCGAGCGCGATCCAGTTCCGCTACCTTTGGGTGACGGATGCTGAGGGCGTGAAACTGTTTGACGTCACCGATCTGCGCAATCCGATCGCGCGGCCTGAGGCGACGGTGGCGTTAGCGGATGCGCGCCGACTCTATGTAGCGCGGACCTATGCCTATGTCGCGGCGAAGCAAGATGGCCTGGTGATCCTTGATGTCACCAACCCGCTGCGCCCGACGATCAATCAGAAGGCAACGCTCGGCGGCACGCTCAACGATGCGGAGGACGTGATCGTTGCATCGACCAACGCCTCGCTCTTCGCTTATGTGGCGGACGGCGTGAACGGGCTCAAAGTCCTCCAGCTCACCTCGCCGGAGAGCCAGCGCAATTTCTACGGCTTCAGCCCCGCGCCGGTGCCTGAGCTCATCGCTTATGCGGAGACGCCGAGCCCCGCGATTGCGCTTTCCAAAGGTCTCGACCGGGACCGCGCGGTGGATGAGACGGGTGGGCAAATGGCGATCTTTGGGCGGCTGGGCTCGCGGCCTTTCACTCGGCCCGAGATGGAGCGCCTCTTCACGACCCGCTCGGGCGTGCCGTGGAAGGTATCCGACGCGGTCGATATGAGCCGCTGGGTCGGCCGCGAAGCGAGCGAGCCCGATGCTGCGGCATCGCGCAATGTGCGCCGCGAAGAACCCGAGATCGAGGCTGTTCCGAGCGCTGAATGATACGGCGCGGCGCGCTGCGGCGGAGGGCGGCGCGCTGAGCGGGCCTATTGCCGTTCGGCTTCCAGGCTTTCCATCATCGGCACAAGATTGTCGGTGTATTTGGCCAAGCGATCCCAATCGCCCACCGGCTGAAAATGCGTCACCATATGTCCGTCATGCCAATAGTGCAGCGAATAGCTCGGCGGTTCAGCATCAACGATCCCGCGATCATCGGAATGGTGAAAGTCGAGCGGGCGCATGTCGAGCGTAACGGCAGGGGCGACCGCTGGCGTCACGCTCAGGGGCTTGCCTGCAAACATGGTGAGCAGCGGGCGGTGAAGATGGCCGCAAGCGATGGAGACAATCTGATCATGCCCCGCAATCGCCTCTTCGAAGCGCTTGAGCCAAGCCTCGTGCGGGCGCGGGTCCATCCATTCGATCCCAGCGACAACAGGCGGGTGGTGCATCACAATCAGCGTCGGCGTATCGGGATGGGCTGCCAGCTCATTCGCCAACCAGGCGGCGCGCGTCTCGCAAAAGGCTCCGCCATGGCGACCATGCTCGAGTGTATCGAGGCACACGATGCGCAAGCCTCTCACTTCAAGAGCAAATTGCACAAACCCGTCGGCCACCGGGCAATCAGGAAAGGCCTCGATCAGGACATCGCGATTGTCGTGATTGCCTGTCATCGGATGCACCGGGCAGGGCACTTTGGCGATCAGGCGCTTGATCCGATCATAGCTGTCCATCGCGCCTTTGTCCGCCACATCGCCTGTTAAGAGCAGCAGATCAGGCTGCACCGGCTGAGCGAGAAGATGATCGACGACGCCGCAAAACCGCAAGTAATTGAATTCGTCATCGCCCGCATCCGGTTCAAACCCGACATGCGTGTCAGTAATCTGTGCGATCAGAACACTGTCTTGCAGCCTCTCCACCATAGGCTATTTCTTCAACAGAGTTGATAAAGATGCAATTGAATTGTCCATATTTGTTGGGGAGCTTTGGAGGATCGGGTGGTTAGCGGGCCACGGATTGGTGGGCGTATGATAGCCGTGGCACATCGCGCAGCTTGAAGGGACGATCTCCGCGGTCTTCACAGCGCTCGCGCCTTCATGGCAATCGCGGCAGCTGGCAAGATCGGGCAAAAGCAGATCCGTCGCCTCGCTGGAGGTCGCCGCCTTGTGGCAATCGCTGCACTTTTCATCCTCATGCGCTTCGTGGCTGAAAAAGCCGTGTTGCATGTAGCGATCCGGCAGGTTCACCGGCGTCACATCAGGGCGCCCATCCGTGCGCGAGGGGATGTGGCAATCGCCGCACACGCCGCCGGGAAGGAGCGCGCGATTGATGCTGATGAGCGAGCTTGCGGGCCGGCCGAAGTTGACCGCATAGGTGCCGCCGCTCGCGAACTGACCGGGGCGCTGACGCCCGGTGACGACCGCGCGGCGCGGCCCCCGGCCCATGCGCATCAGGTCAGCGCGCATGTCGATCACCTTGCCATGTTTGAGCGAGCGAAATTCGCCCCCCACCTCGTCAAAGACAAGGCTGTGGCAACTCTCACAGGAGGGTTCCATCTCCACCGGCTTGTAGCCGATGCGATCATCGGTCAGTTCATGGCAGCTGGAGCATTCGAGCGGGCCATCATAATCGGGCAGGCTGATCGCCATGCGCGCGACCCCTCCTTGCGCATCCATGTGAATGTCATGCGGGAATTTGAGGCCGCTGCGCTCCACCGGATTGTCATCAAGCGAGACGCGCGAGGGCTCCACCTTTTTGCCGTAGGCTGCATAGAACGTCGGGCGGAATTGCGGGTGCTTCTCGCCAAAATCGCTCGCGTTGGAGAACCCGACTTTTGTGAGCCGCGTATCCAGCGCATCGTGGCAATCAGCG
>JBCBOW010000340.1:0-2953 GCA_039821045.1 Pseudomonadota bacterium | reverse complement strand
CCAATCGCGCGATAATGGCGCGGTGTCCGAGGCGGACCTCAAGGTTGTGACCAAGCGCGCGCCCAGCGATCAGGAGCTCAAGGACTGCATGTTTGCCTGGACAGTGGCGCGCCACGTGAAATCCAATGCGATTGTCTATGCCAAAGAGGGCGCGACCGCTGGGATCGGCGCTGGCCAGATGAACCGGCGCGATTCGGCGCGGATCGCCGCCATTAAAGCGCGCGAGGCGGCGGAAACGTACGAATGGCTCGAACCGCGCACGATCGGCAGCGCGGTGGCTTCCGATGCGTTTTTTCCCTTTGCCGATGGCCTGATCGCGGCCGCCGAAGCGGGCGCAACGGCGGTCATCCAACCGGGCGGCTCAATCCGCGATGAAGAAGTCATCGCTGCGGCTGATAAAGCTGGGCTGGCGATGGTGTTTACCGGGATGCGGCACTTCCGCCACTGAGCGGGCCCGACGGACCCAAAGCCGGCCAAGTAAATCGCAGTTTCAGGCGAGCAAGATTTCCTCTTGTGCCTCACCCCTGAACTTTTTGCCTACGCCTTCGTAACTAATAAGGCGCGTGTCGCGAATTGTCTCACAAACGCTCTGAGGCGGTCTTGTTCATTATGATGCAAGGGCGGCCTCGGCAAAGGCGCGGGAGAGACATCCCCTCATGTCGACACCGTACTGAAACTTGATCCAAGCGAGGCCCCCTATGCGCTTCTTTAGTTCTGACCTTTATCGCCACGTCGCAGTCGGCTTTGTTATCGGCGCAGCGCTCGTTGCTGCGGCCAATGCGCAGCATTGGGCCGGAGAGATTGCCCCCGAAGCGCAAGCTGCACCGGTTTTGAAAGCTGGGCACGAATTGATTGCGCCGGCGCCAGAATTCCTGATCGAAGAGTAGATCCAAAAGGAAAATACATGCGTTCAGCCATCAAGTATCTCAGTGCCATTCCCGCAGCACTCGCGCTCGCCGTAGCGCTCTCGCCAGCCCAAGCGGAGCGCATGGTGAACGCGCCTGCGGCCAAGCGGATCGCCAAAGAAGGCGCAGGCCTCAAGACAGCGATTTTCGCTGGCGGCTGCTTTTGGGGCATTGAAGGCGTTTTCAGCCACGTCAAAGGCGTGAAGTCGGCTGTGTCGGGCTTTCACGGCGGCGCTGCTGGCACCGCCCAATACCGCACGATCATAACCGGTGTTACCAACCACGCCGAAGCGGTGAAGATCACTTACGATCCCTATGTGGTGCGCTATGATGAGTTGTTGCGCATCTTCTTTTCCGTCGGCACTGATCCAACGCAGCTGAACCGCCAAGGCCCCGATGTTGGCGCGCATTACCGTTCCGCGCTTGTGCCGCTCAGCAAGGAGCAGGAAACGGTCGCCAAGGCCTATCTCGCACAGCTTGACGCCTCGAATGTCTGGGGCAAACCGGTCGTCACCCGCATTGAAAAGCACCGCACATTCTACGCGGCGGAGGGCTACCACCAGGATTACATGGTGAAGAACCCCTACAGCGGGTACATCCTGCGGTACGACAAGCCCAAGGTCGAAGCGCTCAAAGTGATGTTTCCGAGCGATTTTCGCGATGAGTTCCTGCGCGACGGAGCCTGAGCGCCGCTGAGCGCGCGACCGTGCTCTCGCCTCTGGTATACGACGCCCTCGCAGCGTATACAGGAGGCATGGAGCAGGCGATCCGTAACAAGCCGAAAGCTGAGGCTGCTGTCGCTGAGGACGTGGCCGATCAAGCAACGATAGCTGCCGCGCGCGCAGCTTTGACCGCGGCCGGCGAACAATGGACGCCGATGCGCGAAGCGGTTTTTGCTCAGCTTTCCAAGCAACACCGTCCCATCTCGGCTTACGATATCGCTGACCAGCTTTCCCAAGAGCGTGGCAAACGGGTTGCGCCCAACAGCGTTTACCGGATCCTTGATCTGTTCGTGGCCAAGAGCATTGCGATGCGGATCGAGAGCGCGAACGCTTATCTTGCGAACTGCCATCCGGGCGAAAGCCAAGATTGCGTGTTTCTTGTGTGTGATCAGTGCGGGGACGCGAAGCATTTTGACGATGCAGAGGTAAGCCGCACGGTGCGCGCGCTGGCTGATCGGGAGGGTTTTCGCGCAGATCGGCCTGTGTTGGAAATTCGTGGACGCTGTGAGGATTGCTCATAGGGGTCCACGCCGCGCGAGGATCCGGCCACAAGGGCAATTTTGCCTCCAGGAACATTCGACATGGTTCATCTCCGTTTCAATTTGTCTCCTGCATGAGCGTAGGCGTCGACCAAGAGATGAAATCCCGATCAAGCGAGAATGTAAGGCAAGTTGACATTCAATCTGTCATGGTAAATTGTCATCCTGTCGATGAGTCGTTTTGTTTGGGAGGTGAGGCGTTTATCGACAGCCCACCGTCAAAAGTGTAAGGCGTCCGGCTATGACTCGCCAATTGCAAACTCCGCTGCTGGATCAGGTGCCTACACCTGATGAGCTCCGCCGACTTAAGCCTGAACAACTCCGCCAGCTCTCTGATGAATTGCGCGCCGAAATGATTGACGCGGTCAGCGTTTCGGGCGGGCATTTGGGCTCTGGCCTGGGCGTGGTTGAGCTCACCGTTGCGCTGCATTACGTCTTCAACACGCCGCAAGATCGCTTGGTCTGGGATGTGGGCCACCAATGCTATCCGCATAAGATCATCACCGGGCGGCGCGATCGTATCCGCACGCTGCGCCAAGGCGGCGGGCTTTCCGGTTTCACCAAGCGCGCTGAAAGCGAGTATGATCCGTTTGGCGCGGCGCACTCGTCGACTTCGATCTCAGCCGCGCTCGGCTTTGCCATTGCCAACAAGCTGAAGGGCGAGCCGGGCCGCGGCATCGCTGTGATCGGCGATGGCGCGATGAGCGCGGGCATGGCCTACGAAGCGATGAACAACGCCACTCAGGCCGGAAACCGCCTGGTGGTCATCCTCAATGACAACGACATG
>JBCBOW010000339.1:0-2965 GCA_039821045.1 Pseudomonadota bacterium | reverse complement strand
GCGACGTATCGTCTTCAAGCCATTCGATCAGCATGGTGAGCACATGTCGGAAGGACCGTTCCTGCTCTTCTAGCCGCTGTTCAATACGCTCAAGCACCTGCGTGAGTTCGGGCTCTATCGGCTCGATCACCTCTGATGTGCCACCTTGCGGTGTACCTGCGGCTTGAAGCTCGCTGATTGCTGCTTCAAGCTCTGCAGTGCGGGTATCCTGATCCTCCGGTTCTTGCGCGGGCGCAAAATCCTCTGTGTCCTCAAAGTCGGAGACGAATTCAGGCTCGGAAAACTCCTCTGCCTTAAGCGCCATTTCCGCTGAATGCGCTGGCACAGCCTGCGTCGGATCACCGCTGCCGCGCGCTTGGTCCCCCGCCATCTCTTCAATCACTGCATCAAGCATCGCAACGTCAAGCTCACCGCTTTCCTCAATCGCGCCAAGCAGAAGCAGCCGGTTCATCACTTGGTTAACCCGCCGCGGGATACCAGCTGTTGCCTCGTAAAGAGCAGGAAGCAGTCCAGCACTGAGCACAGGACGCCCCTGCCAATCGACATGCGCCAGACGGTGGCGGATGTAATCCTCCACCTCATCAGCATTCAGCGCCTCCAAATGATGCGAAGCGATAATGCGTTGGCGCAGCTGATCAAGGCTGGGATGATGCGCGAGCGTGCGGCGAAACTCAGGCTGGCCCAGCAGCAGGCTCTGCAGCAAGGGGTGTGCGCCCAGCTGAAAGTTCGAGAGCATCCGAAGCTCTTCCAGCGCAGTAAAGTCGAGGTTTTGGCACTCATCGACGATCAGCAGACAGCGACGCCCCGCGCGCGCTTCATCCTGCAAGAAGCCCTCGATCGCGCCCAAAGCGCTTGCCTTGTCGTGGCCTTCGACAGGCAGCCCAAAGCTTTGGGCAACGACATGGATGAGCTCTTCGCCATCAAGCGCGCTCGTCACCACATGCGCGACCGTCAGCGCGTCGCGATCGATGCGCTCCATAAGGTGCGCTACCAGCGTCGATTTACCCGCGCCGACCTCGCCTGTGATGACAATGAATCCCTCGCCCTGATTGAGGCCATATCCAAGATAGCTCAGCGCCTTCTTGTGGCTTGAGCTCTCAAAATAGAATTGCGGGTCCGGCGTGAGCTGAAAAGGACGTCCGCTGAAGCCATAAAACTGTTCGTACATTGCTCAAAGGCTCCGTCGGTCAGAAATCGTAGCGCAGGCCAACGAGAGCGCTGGCGGCGGCAAAGTCTTCGTCGCTGAACTCGCTGTCGATGTAATCGACACTAAGGGCAGCGCGGGCGGTAAGTTTGTTTGAAATGGCGCGGTTATAGGCCGCAGATGCACCATATCCGGTTACATCGGAGTTATCGACGCCGCTGGTGAACCAGTTGACGTAAGCGTTCGCTGCAAAGCTAGCGCTCTGACCGATCTGGCTCGAAAGGGTGCCGGTGACGTAATAGCTTTCATCCGCGACCCCATCGAGGTCTTCCAGCACGGTGCCTTCCGCGCCGATGAATTCGCGCCGATCATAGCCCGCGGCGATCGCGGCGGTCAGGCGGCCAAGCTCACGCTGATAGCTGATCTGCCCGCCCCGCCCACGGAACGACGAAGAGCGCACCGAACCAAGCAGCCCAAGTCCCTCTGCGCCATCAGCGCCGGTGACGAGCCCACCAAAGTCTCCCGTCAGGGCGTTGCGCGCGGCGGTAAAATCGCTCGACACACCCGAGAGCGAATTCACAAGCGCGCCGCCAAAGCTGGTGATGCCGTCATAGACATTGACGCTGAAGGCGCTCTTGCGGTCGGGAATGTAAGTAAAGTTGCCGTAGTATGTCGTCGAATCATAGCGACGTCCCACGGTGGCGCTCAGCGAAGTGCGTGATGAAGGGCGCCATTGCACACCAACGTCCCAGATGAGGCCGTCAACATCGAACGCAATCTGGCGCGGCTGGCTGTCATCAGTCACAAACCGACCGTCATCTCCGATGACCGGGTTGCCCTCTTCATCGCGCAAGGCATCGCGGCTTGAGACTTCGACGTCCTCGTATCCAATGCCGCCAACGAAGGCCAAGCTATCGCTAACCGGCAAGATTGCTTCGGCGCGGACAAAGCGGTCGCGGATCCGCTGATCAAGGTTGGAGACGTCTTCCTGGAAAGCGCCCCCTTCAACCGCGAGCCCGACCGGCAGAGGATCACCAGGACGCGTGCCAACCCGAGCGCGGCCCGAATACGTCACCGAATCGTCGAATGCGTCAACCAGATTTCCTTCGGGATTGACCACCGCATCATCGACATCGAGCCGTGTGTAGCCAACCTGAGCCTGCGCGGTGATGTCGAGCACGCCGGCACGCGTTGCAATGCTGGGCCCGGCATAAAGGCTGTAGATTTGGCTTTCCTGGTCTTCAGCGACCAACGGGTTGCTGGTGACACCGCCACCATTGTCGATCCGAGTTCTCGAAGCCAAAGCGCCTGCCTCAAAGGTGATGGCTCGCGGAACAATAGCAATCGATGCGCGGGCGATACCGCTCAGCGTGTCAGTATCAACCGCGTCATCCTCATAACCGATGTTTCGCTCGTAGCGCAGTGAGACCGAAACACCGCTGTTGCGCCCTTGGACATTGGCATCAACGCCCGCCGCAATCTGTGTGAAGGTCAACACCTCGTCTCCGGGCGAGAGCTCTGCAGTCAACACCTGGCTGACTTCGATGTAAGGCTGAACAAAGGTCTGGGTGCCGCCACCTTGCGAGCTGGCTTGATCCTGCTGCTGGGCCGAGGCCGTCGTCGCAAGACAAGCGCTCGCGAGCGCGATCAGCGCTGTGCGGGCAAAGGTTGGGGTGAAGCGCATCAGTCTTCCTCCTGCTCGCCATAATCGCCAAAGCGGCGACCCGACGGGCTGAATTGCACTGCATTCAAAAGCAGCTTGATATCGGGACATGCCGAAAGGAGCTGTTGCGCGTCTTCAAGCGCTGCACGCCCGGTTTG
>JBCBOW010000338.1:0-2971 GCA_039821045.1 Pseudomonadota bacterium | reverse complement strand
CAGCCTGCCTGAAGGTGCCACACAGGCCGAAATTGAAGCGAGGATCAATGCCTTCGACACCTTTGTCGGAACTCTTCGCGGCTGCGCAAACGCCGAAGAAGCAAGCGCTGAGTTCGGTGCCAGCGTCGTTACCAACGATCAGATTCAGGCGCGCCAGCTTCCCGATCAATTGCAGGGGCTTATTCTTGGCTTGCAAATCGGTCAGACGACACCGGCCTTCGGCAGCCCGCAAGAAGGCGTGCGTGTCTTGATGCTGTGCGGTCGCGATGATCCGCAAGATGCCAACCAGCCGACCTTTGCCAGCATTGAGCGCCAAATGGAGCAGGAGCGTATCAATAAGCGCGCGCAGCGTTATCTGCGCGATCTGCGCAACGACGCGTACATCGAATACAATTGAGCAGCCGCGCTGATGGCATCGCCAGAGGCCCGCTCAGGCACACGCGACTTGCTTGGCGCTGATACCCCGCTTGCGATCTCGCTGGGCGATCCGGCGGGCATTGGCCCTGAACTTATCCTGCGCGCTTGGCACGACCTTAGAAAGACCTCGCGCACGCAACGATCCTTCTTCGTGGTCGGCGGCCTTGAAGTGCTTCGCGCCGCGAGCGAGCAGATCGGGTTGGACTGCCCGCTTGTGCCTATCGCAGAGCCCGCTGAAGCCGCGATTGCAAGCCATGCGGGCCTGCCTGTGATGGCTGGAATTGAAGCGCCCTACACTCCGGGGACGCCGACCCAAGAGGGCTCTCAACTGGCCCTCGCCTCCCTCGAATATGCTACGCGCTTTACCTTAGCAGGAGAAGCGGCGGGGCTTGTTACCGGGCCCATTGCCAAGACAGAGCTGATGGCCATCGGGTTCGATTATCCAGGGCAGACCGAATTTCTCGCAGCGGCATGCGGCAAGCGCGCGCAAGATGCGGTGATGATGCTGGCAGGGCCAACCTTGCGCACCGTACCGGTAACGGTTCACAATGCGCTCGCAGAGGTACCCAAGCTTATCACGCCCGAGCTGATCATCCACAAAACCGTAATCACGCATGCAAGCCTGATACGCGACTTTGGCCTCAGCGCCCCGCGCATTGCTGTTGCCGGGCTTAACCCGCATGCGGGCGAGGATGGCAAGTTTGGCGATGAAGAAGCGCGCGTTATCGGCCCAGCAATCGCCGCCATGCGCGCTGAAGGGCTCAATGTCAGCGGACCGGTGCCCGGCGATGCGCTGTTCATGCCGCGCGCGAGAGAGACTTATGACGTCGCGATCTGCATGTATCACGATCAGGCCCTGATCCCTTTGAAAGCGCTCGAGGTTGATCAAGGGGTCAATGTTACCCTGGGGCTGCCGATCATTCGGACTTCGCCCGATCATGGCACAGCTTTTGACATTGCCGGCAAAGGAACAGCGGATGCCGGCGCGATGAAGGCCGCGATTGAGGTGGCGAGCCAATGTGCGAGCGCGCGCATGGCTGTCAGCGCGCATGGCTGAAGAGCACAAGAGCGCTTTGCCAACGCTTCCACCGATTAGAGAGACAATCGCTCGCCACGGTCTTTCCGCTTCCAAAGCGTTGGGGCAGAATTTCCTTCTGGATGAGCAATTGCTGGATCGCATCGCGGCCATTCCGGGCGATCTTGCAGGCGCGCGGGTGCTGGAGATCGGTCCTGGCCCCGGCGGGCTTACCCGAGCGCTGCTGAGGGCAGGCGCGCGCGTCACCGCCGTTGAAATGGATGCGCGTTGCTTGCCCGCGCTGGCCGAGCTTGGCGATGTGTTTCCCGGCCAACTGAACGTGATCGAGGGCGACGCGCTCAAGCTTGACCATAGCGCTCTGGTCGCTGGGGAGCCCTTTCACGTGGTCTCCAATCTTCCCTACAATGTCGGCACTGCCCTGCTGGTGCGCTGGCTGACGGGCGAGGAATGGCCGCCGCTGTGGCGCTCGCTGACCCTCATGTTTCAGCGCGAAGTGGCCGAGCGGATTGTAGCTAAGCCGGGCACGTCGGCCTACGGGCGCCTCGCTGTGCTGAGCCAATGGCGCGCTGAGGCAAACCTTGCAATGAAGGTGCATCGCAGCGCTTTCACCCCGCCGCCCAAAGTGATGAGCGCTATTGTCCATGTGACGCCGAAGGAAGCGCCCGAGGGTATCAGCGCCAAATCGCTCGAGCGCATCACAGAAGCCGCTTTCGGGCAGCTACGCAAAATGCTGCGCCAGAGCCTCAAAGGGGTGCCCGGTGCGCTTGAGGTTTTAGAGCGCGCCGCCATCGACCCGACGCGCCGCGCTGAAACACTGAGCGTCGATGATTTTGTCCGCCTTGCAAGGCTTTTGAGCGAGTAAGCGGATAGGCGCAGCGCTCCGGTTTCTCAGCGCCGCGCCCTATCCGAAGAGCGGTCAGATATCCGCGAGGAACAGGTAGATATCGCTGCGCAGGTCCGCTTCGGGCAGCGCATCAGGCGGGGTGCGATAATGCAGCAGCGGCAGATCATCGCTCAAGGCCAGACCATGCGCGATGGCGATCTCGTAAAGCTGATCGGTCGCTGTGTGAATGTCATCGTAGTCGCCCTCGTGCACCAGATGGAGGCATGCGCCGCCCGGTGTCTCGATAACCTTGAGGTCCTCATGCGCGCTCGGCATGCGCGCAGGCTGGATGGCGCAGTCAAACACCAGTTCGCTCGCTCCAAACGTGGCCGGATCGTGGTGCGGGATGCCGTAAATCGCTTGGATGCTCTCTTCGCCCAATTCGCCAATGACGAGTTCGAACACCCGGTTGTAGCCGATATTGAGCTCCGCATAGTCGCCCGTATTGCGCACAGCGACAAGTTGGATCGGTGCAAAATCCACGATCTCGACCGCAATCGCGGGGCTTTGAGACGCAGAGCTTGAAGCGGGACGTTTGAGGCTCTCGCCCACCGCTGCGAGCCTATCAGCGTCTGCTGCAAGCTCGCTCGGCGATGCACCGACGCGCTTGCGCATGGCTCTCGCAAAGCCCTGAC
>JBCBOW010000337.1:0-2999 GCA_039821045.1 Pseudomonadota bacterium | reverse complement strand
GGACCGTTTCGCGCGATATCTTCCCCAATGGCCTTGGCCCGCTGATCGAGCATATCCATGCGCTTGGCATGGACTTTGGCTTGTGGGTGGAGCCGGAAATGGTCTCGCCTGACAGCGATCTCTACCGCGCGCATCCCGATTGGTGTCTGCATGTCGAGGGGCGCGATCGTCCCACCATGCGCGGACAGCTTGCGCTGGACCTTCGCCAAAAAGAGGTTCGCGATCACCTTTTCTCAGCGATCGATACGCTGCTCAGCGAGCACCCGATTGCCTATCTCAAATGGGATCACAATCGCGACCTTTTCCCGCGGTCCTTTGCGCAAACAACGATGCTTTATGAGCTCCTTGATCGGCTGCGTGCCGCGCACCCTGATGTCGAGATTGAGAGCTGCTCGAGCGGCGGCGGGCGGATCGATTACGAGATGCTCACGCGCACACATCGCGTCTGGCCGAGCGACAACAACGATGCGATTGAGCGCCTGCGGATCATGCGCGCCTGGAGCCAGTTCCTGCCACTCGAAGTGCTCGGTAGCCATGTCGGCCCCTCGCCCAATCCCATCACCGGGCGCAGGCTCGAGATGGATTTTCGCGCCAAGGTCGCGCTCTTTGGCCACATCGGCATCGAGGCTGATCCGCGCGCGATGACACAAGCGGAGCGCGGCGTGCTGGCGGCGCATGTCGCGCTCTACAAAGTGTGGCGCGAGGTGCTGCGCAGCGGCGATCTATGGCGTCTGGAGCATCCTGATCCTTGCGTCTCTGGGCTGCTGGTGATGCATGAGGGCCGAGCGTTGGCTTTGGCCGCGCAGGCAGGATTTGCAGCGCAGTTTGATGGAGCGCCAGTGCGTTTGACCGGGCTGGAGCCGACCGCGCGCTATCGTGTCTCCCTGCCCGAGCCCTGGCCCACAAAGGCGGCACGCTACCTTGCCAATCCTGATGACTGGCGCGATGGCTTCGTTCTTTCCGGTGCAGCGCTGATGAACCAAGGCCTCGCGCTGCCGCTCACTCATCCTGAAACCGCGTGGCTGATCGCGCTGGAGACCCTTCCTTCATGAAGCTTGGCTGCTGCTATTATCCCGAACACTGGCCCGAGGCGATGTGGGCTGACGATGCGCAGCGGATGCGCGACATGGGCCTGAGCCTCGTGCGCATTGGCGAATTTGCCTGGAGCCGCATCGAGCCTGAGCCTGGCCGGTTCGATTGGGCGTGGCTCGACCGTGCGATCGAGACGCTGGCGGGGGCTGGGATGCAAATCATTCTGGGCACGCCGACCGCGACGCCGCCCAAATGGCTCGTCGATGAGATGCCCGATATGGTCGCGATCGATGCTGAGGGTCGCCCACGCGGCTTTGGCTCGCGGCGGCATTATTGCTTCTCGCACCAAGGCTACCGCGCTGAGAGCCGCCGGATCACGCGTGCGCTAGCCGAGCGCTACGGCGCGCATCCCGCCATCGCCCTGTGGCAGACGGACAATGAATTTGGCTGCCATGACACGGTGGTCAGCTTTTCGGCGGCAGCTGCGGTGCGGTTTCGCGAATGGTGCGCGGCGCGATATGGCTCGATTGACGCGCTCAATGCGGCCCGGGGCAATGTCTTCTGGTCAATGGAATATCGTGAATTTGCTGAGATTGACCCACCTCACCTGACGGTCACCGAGGCAAACCCAGCGCATTGGCTCGATTATCGCCGCTTTGCCTCAGACGAAGTTGCAAGCTTCAACCGCGAGCAGGTCGAAGTGATCCGCGCGCGCTCGCCCGGGCGCGATATCACGCACAATTTCATGGGCTATTTCACCGAGTTCGATCACCACGCTTTGGCGCGCGATCTCGATGTGGCGACGTGGGACAGCTATCCGCTGGGCTTTCTGGAGCAGTTCTGGTTCTCGCAAGAAGAGAAGGACGCCTATCGCTGCCAGGGCCACCCGGATACAGCGGCATTTCACCATGATCTGTATCGCGGTGTTGGCGCGGGGCGATGGGGGATCATGGAGCAGCAGCCGGGCCCTGTGAATTGGGCGCGGTTCAACCCGGCGCCCCTGCCCGGGATGGTCGCGCTCTGGACGATGGAAGCCTTTGCGCATGGCGCTGAGTTCACAAGCTACTTCCGCTGGCGTCAGGCGCCGTTTGCGCAAGAGCAGATGCACGCTGGGCTCCTGAGGCCAGACAGCGTGGAAGCCGAAGCCGCGCCCGAGGTGCGCATGGCCGCTGAAGCGATCGCAGCGCTTGGCCCGCAGGAAACCGCGCAAGCACAAGTCGCTCTGGTGTTCTCCTATGAAGCGGCGTGGGTCTGCGGCATTCAGCCTCAGGGCGCGAGCTTTCGCTATCTGGAGTTGGTCCACGAATGGTACTCAGCGCTGCGGCAGCTTGGCCTTGATGTCGATGTGATCAATCCCGAGGCCGATCTGGCGGGCTATGCCATGGTGCTTGTGCCCACGCTTCCGATTGTGCCCGTTGGCTTTGCCGCGCGTTTGGAAGCGAGCGGCGCGCGCATCCTCTTGGGCCCGCGCTCAGGCAGCAAGACGGCGAGCTTCACCATCCCACAAGTGCTCGCGCCCGGCGATTTCAAAAGCCTCATGCCGCTCACGGTCACACGGGTTGAAAGCCTGCGCGATGGTGTGAGCGAAGAGGGCGATGGCTGGGCCGTCAGCCGCTGGCGCGAAAACATTGCGAGCGAGCTGGAGCCGGAATGGGCGACAAAGGATGGGCGCGGCGTCGTCTATCAGCATGGCCCCATGCGTTATTGCGCCGCCTGGCCCGATCAGCGGCTTTTGCACCTGATCATCGAACGGATGGCGCAGGAGACCAACACCAAGCTCACCGCACTGCCCGAAGGGTTGCGCCTGCGCCGCACGGCCAGCCATGTTTTCGCATTCAACTACGCCGCTCGCCCGGTTGATGCAGCGGCGCTCGGCCTTGGCGATCCGGTGTTGGGCGAACGGCTGGTGATGAATTATCGCACGGCGCCGCTGGATGCGCGCCAGCGGGCGATGCTCGATTTCGCGG
>JBCBOW010000336.1:0-3005 GCA_039821045.1 Pseudomonadota bacterium | reverse complement strand
TCAAGCGCGAAGGCGAGGACGCTCGCGGTGATGCCGCTGCCGCACGAAGTGACCACGGGTTGTGTCATGTCGAGGCCTGCCGCTTGAAAGGTGGCGAGCAGATCATCCGCCGATTTGTACGTCCCGTCAGCATCGAACACGCCGCCAAATGGGAGGTTGAGCGCACCCGGAATGCGCCCGTTCTGTCCGCCATGGACAGGATCCTCGCCAAATCCGAACACCCGATCAGCCGAGCGGGCATCGAGCACTTCATGCTCTTCGTTGCTATCGAGATTGGTGAGCAGCTCAACTTTGGTTGCAACGCCTTGTGCAGCTTCCAGCGGCATAGGCTCAGCCGCGGCGATCTCGGGCAGACCGGCTTCCAAGTCGCGACCCTCGCTGCGCCATTTGGCGAGCCCGCCATCAAGGATCGCTGCCGCAATGCCAAACGCCTTAAGCGTGAACCAGGCGCGCGCCGCGGTTTTCACTGCGCTATCATCATAAAGCACGATCCGAGCATCGGATGCGACGCCAAGCTCGGCCAAACGCTCAGACAGCTGTTTTGGGCTAGGCAGAGCGGCGGGGACGCTGGAGGTGGCATCTGTAAGGCTCGCGAGACCCATGAACCGCGCGCCCGGGATGTGCCCTGCTTGATACTCTGCCAGCGGATCGCGCTTGGCATCGGGCAAGTGTCGCGAGGCATCAAGGACAACAAGATCGGGCGCGCCGAGCTCTTGAGCGAGCCACTCGGTAGAGACGAGGCTGGGGAGGGGCTGTGTCATGGACGCGGAACTAGCGCTCCCTCAATCGCAAGCCAAGAGCTCTCAAGGTCTTATTGCGCCAAAATCAGTGAAGCGCTGCCTGCGCCAGTTCACGCAGGCTCGGAAAGCTCCGCGCTGCGGATTTCGTTGGCGCGCAGCCCGGTAATCCCGCCCACTGGTGTATCCAGCGGGATGGGATGAAGCTTGGCCGCGCTCGCCTGGCTTGGGCTCCCAATCACGAAACTGCGTGTGTTGGCTTGGTGCCCTGCGCCCTCGAGCGTCACATGGAGCAGCGGGATGAACAGCGGCGTTTTCCCCTGACGCATCGCAACGATGTCACGCGAGGAAATCTGAGTTGTCGCCTCGAGCGTATGGCTTTGCTGAGGTCCGATCCGCTCAATCGTGCCAATCGGTTGGCCGAGCGCGATCGAAGCGCCGCCGGGAACACCGCTCTGTGCGCAGGCGAGTTGGGCATGCAGGTTGAGATCGCGAACCGCCCGGTCAGAGCGGTTGCACACGGTCAGCCGGTATTCGAGCGAGAACATCATGACGCTGCGCGTGGCGCGAACAATTTTCAGGGAGAGGTCGATCCGGGTGGGTTCGCTTTCTAAGGGCGGTGCCGCAGGAGCTGCGGCGGGGGTCGGCGTCTGGGCCTCTTCAAGCTGACGTTTCCATGCCGGTGAGACTGGATCGGGCTTGCTCGCCGGCGCATCGGAGACGCGCGCGGGCGATTGCCCTGAAGACTGCCCTGAAGACTGCCCAGTCAATTGTTCGCGCACGCCGTTGGCGACTGCACTTTCGATCATCAAAGGCTGGTTTGCACGTATACGTGCGCGCCAAGCCATCCAGCCGAGCAGGCTCACAAGTGCGACAAGGATCGCCCACAGCCAGGCAGCGCTGTCGCGGTCGCTCTTGACCACGAATGGCTCGCGTGGCGCGATTGAGATCGAGGGACGGGGCAAGCCATCAGCGCCGATGCCCGAGCCCGTTGGCGCCAGATCGACCCACTCATCATCGCCGATCGGGGGTCTGTCCTCGCCCAACAGGAGCGCGGGCTCTGAGACATCGAGCGCGGCCTGCTCGGCGGCGTCTGCTGCATCCTGCGGCGCGGTGCGATCTTGCTCCGCAAGGCTTGGCGCCGTGTCATCGATTGATCGACTTTGAGCAGTGTTTTCGCGCTGCTCTTGAACACGCGCAGCGCGGGCCGAAGCAGGGGTGGCCTCGCGCGCTGTCTGAGACGCGCTGCGGGCTGGCGTTTGCGTTGGGGCCGAAGCGGGGGTTGATTCTGCTGTTGATGCTGGCGCTGCTGGCGCTGCTGGCTGCGCCCTTGGCGTCTCATCCTCGCGCCGGATCAAGCGTGGCCCAATCGGAACGCCGGCAAGTTCATCTTCGGGGCCTTGCGGGGCCGCTGTCGGCGTCGGCGTTGGCTCGGGCAGCGAAAAGGTCGAGGGCGAGTTCTGCTGTGCGGCGGCGGGTAGCGCTGCACCAGCCAAGAGCAGGCTCACGCCGATCCCAAGAAACGCAATGCTCCACTCCCGAGAGGGCTTGCAGTCACCAGGGGCAAGGCAAGATGAGTGAGGCATGGCGTTTGTGTTGTCCGACAAGGACGCTGAAACAATCAAATCTTAGCGGTTGTACAACGGCGGGGCAGCAAACCTGGCGGCACTCCTGACCAGCTTATTACATCTGACATAGTCATCAAAGGTCCAGCGTCCAGTTCATCGCTTGTCAGGCACACTGTTTCGCGGCAACAGCGCGGCATGGAAACCACACCTGATAAAACCGGCGCTCCAGCGTTTCTGGGCAAGCAGACCGGCCTTCCCGCATCACCCGAAGAGGCGGTGCTCGATTATGTCCCCAATCCGCGCAAAGGGGCGCTCTATCTGGTGCGCTTTGCAGCGCCGGAGTTCACCTCGCTGTGCCCAGTGACAGACCAACCCGATTTTGCTCATCTCGTAATTGATTACGCACCAGCGGAAACGATCGTCGAATCAAAGAGCCTAAAGCTGTTTCTGGGCAGTTTTCGCAATCACAACGGCTTTCATGAAGATGTGACGGTGGGCATTGGCCAGCGCTTGTTTGACGAGATGGATCCGCATTGGCTGCGCATCGGTGGCTATTGGTATCCGCGTGGCGGCATTCCGATTGATGTCTTCTGGCAGAGCGGTGCGCCCCCGGCTGATCTGTGGCTGCCTGATCAAGGCGTGCAATCCTATCGTGGGCGCGGATAAAAGTCTGCGCGCGCGAGCCAGCCTCAAGTCACCA
>JBCBOW010000335.1:0-3010 GCA_039821045.1 Pseudomonadota bacterium | reverse complement strand
ACAAACGGCTTCCACCACACGCGCAGTTGCCAGCGCTGCTGGCCATCAGGGCCAACGCCCGCCGCATCGCCGATCACGGCATAAAGCTGCCCGTCCCAGCGAGTGAGCAGCGCACTTTCGCTGGTGGCTTGCACCGGCGCCCAGAAATTGCGCGCCTGGGGATCAAGGATGGTCGGCTCGCCCCCGCCCCGGCTGACCGCGAGGCGCGCTTCGATCGCGGTCCAGTTGGGCCCGGCGACAGGGTCAACGCTTTGCAAGGTTACCGTCCAGCCTGATATCTCTTCGGTGCCACCTGGTGCGACCGCGGCGAGCTTTTCCTGAGTGAACGCGCCTTCGCAGGCCATTCCGAACAGCGAAACTGCAACGCCGAAATGCGCGATCACCATGCCCCAGGTGGCCGTGGGCACGCGGCGCAGATTGCGCCCGCGCAAAGGCAGCAGAGCCGCAACACCGAGCGCGCCCGCGAGCGCCAAACCGAGGATCGGCAGCAGCGGATAATCGCCCAGAAACACAACCAGCGCGATCACCAGCAAAGCGATAGCGGCGAGCACGACAAGCTCGGTCTGAATCCGCATCGGGCTATCATCTTTCCAGCGCAGGAGCGGGCCGATCGCCATCACGATGAACATCGGGATCGCAAAGATCGCGCCGGCCGGGTTGAAATAGGGCGGGCCAACGCTGACACGCACATCGAACGCTTCAGTCAACAGCGGATAGAGCGTGCCCAAGAGCACAATCGCAAGGATCGCGGAAAGCATCACATTGTTGAACACCAGCGCGCCCTCGCGGCTCGTCGCGGTGAAGCGCTTGCCTTCCGCAATATGGCCCGCGCGCAAGGCAAAGATCGTCAGGCTGCCTCCGATGTAAAGCGCCAGGAGCACCAGCAGCAGCGTGCCGCGCTCCGGATCGACCGCAAATGCATGCACCGAAGTCAAAACACCCGAGCGCACGAGGAACGTGCCCAGCATGCTCATCGAGAAAGCCACCACGCCCAGCATGATCGTCCATGTGCGCAAGGCATCGCGCGCGGCGAGAACGCTCACAGAATGGAGCAAAGCGGTCGCCGCGAGCCACGGCATGAGCGAGGCGTTTTCAACCGGGTCCCAAAACCACCAGCCGCCCCAGCCCAGCTCATAATAGGCCCAGTAAGACCCCGCTGTGATCCCGAGCGTCAAAAACACCCAGGCGCCCAGCACCCATGGCCGCATGACCTTGGCAAACTCAGGCGTCACTTGGCGGGTGATGAGCGCGCCCATCGCGAGGCTGAAAGCGACCGAAAGCCCAACATAGCCGACATAAAGCGTGGGCGGGTGGACGGCCAAGCCGATGTCTTGCAGCAGCGGATTGAGCCCCACCCCTTCAAGCGCTGGCACCGGCAGGCGCTCAAACGGGTTCGAGCTCACCAGCAGGAAGAAATAAAAGCCAAGCGCGACAAAGCCCTGCACCGCGAGCGTGGCGGACATGGTGCGCTCTGGCAGGCGGCGCTCTGCAAAGGCGAGCAGCCCGCCCGAAAGCGCCAAGACGGCAACCCACAGCAGCATCGAGCCTTCATGGTTCCCCCACGTGCCGGTCAGCTTGTACAAGAACGGCTTGGCTGAATGCGAATTGGTCGCGACCAGTTTGACTGAGAGATCGGTGATCGCGAAGGCATAGAGCAGGGTTACGAAGGCCAGGACCGCGAGCACCGCCTGCACGACAGCGGCAGGGCGCGCATACATCGCGTAAGGGGAAGGCGCATCGCCCGGTGCCTGAAGCGCGAGCGCGCCCGAGACCAATTGCAGCACTGCCAGCGCTGCAGCGAGCCACAAGGCGGCATGTCCAATCTCAGCAATCATGCGCTTTGTGCCTCTATTTCAGCCCGACCGTGGTCTCAGCGACCTTGTCCTGCGCTTGGTGCGCTTCGAGCCCTTCGAGCTCTTTGGGAACATAGTTCTCATCGTGTTTTGCAAGCAGGTTGGTCGCCAGAAATGTCCCGTCCGCCTGCAAACTGCCTTCCGCGACCACGCCGGAGCCTTCGACGAACAGATCAGGCAGAATGCCGCTGTAGCGCACAGGCACGGTGCTTGCTTCATTGCCGGTGACGACGAAGCGCACTGTGATGCCATCTTCAAGCGTGCTCAGCGATCCGGCCTGCACCATGCCGCCAAGGCGCACCGGCTGGCCCACCGCCGGCGGCGTCGCAGCCATTTGCTCGGGCAGGTAGAAATAGTTCGCCTGATTGCGCAGCGCCCACACCGCAATAAGTCCCGCTGCCACAATCGCGACCAACGCGAAGGTGACGAGGCCGAGGCGCTGATGTTTGGCTTTCATTGGGGCCTTACCTGCGCTCATCGGCGTTTCACTTCATCGCGGCGACGCTCTGCCCGGCGCATGGACACCCATGCCCATGCGATCAGAGCCGCAATCGCCACCAGAGCTACGGCATAAGCGGCTATCACATAATCCCATTGCGCCAGGTTCTCACGCATCAGGCCGGCTCCATCGCAGGCGACTTGGGATCAGGCGCGGAGGCTTCCATCGCGCGGCGGCGCAAGCGCGCATCGACCTGTTGCTCCGCGATCAAGGTCCGCATGCGCATCAGCACAATCGCGCCAAACAAAAGCGAGAGGCCGAGCACCGCAGTGAGCAAAGGCCACAGGAAGGTTGCATCAATCGCGCTCTTGCCCGCTGTGATGCTGGGCGGCTGGTGCAGCGAATTCCACCATACGACGCTGCGATTGATGATCGGGATGTTGACCGCGCCCACCATGCCGAAGATTGCCGCAATCTTGGGAGACGCGCCTTCGCGTGCGGTGGTCTGAGCCAGCGCGAGATAGCCGATATACAGAAACATGAGGACGAGCATCGAGGTGAGCCGCCCATCCCACACCCACCAGGTGCCCCAGGTCGGCCTGCCCCAGATGGAGCCCGTAACTAGGCAGATGATGGTGAAGACAAGGCCCGGCACCGCGATCGCACGCGCTGAGAGCCCGGCCAGCGGGTGCTTCCAGATAAGCAGCGCGGCAGACGA
>JBCBOW010000334.1:0-3020 GCA_039821045.1 Pseudomonadota bacterium | reverse complement strand
CGGCGCGCACAACGAGCATCGCTTGGCCGACGTGCCCCGCAAGCTCGGCAGCGGGCGACGCTGCCAAGGCTGGTGGTGTATCAAAAATGAGGTAGCGGTTCGCCGCGCCGCGCGTGAGACGATCAAGCACATCCCCTGTGCGAGCGCTGGCGAGATACTCGGCATCGCGCGCGCTGCTTGTGCCAGCGGGCATGATGAAGAGCCCTTCAATATCGGTGCGGATGGCGAGGCTTTCAGGGCGTACACTTGTGTCGGCAATCGCGTCCATGATGCCAGGGCCGCCTTCCAGGCCGAAACGGCGCGTAACGGAAGGCTTTAGGACGTCAGCATCTATCAGGAGCACTTCGACATCACGCTCCGCAGCCAGCGCGATCGCTAGGTTAGCAGCGCAGAACGTTTTGCCTTCGCCAGAGTGCGGCGAGCAAACAAGGATGCGGCGCGCACGCGCATTGCCGCTCGCACGCGCATCGGAAAGCAGCTCGCGTTTGACAATCCGAAACTCTTCCAAAAGGCCTGTTACAGGATCTTCCGGGACAATCAGACCCGCCTCGCGAAGGGCGCTGCGATCAACAGGCTGAAATGGTCCGGAAAGAACCGTCTTGGGCTCAGGCGCGGCTTCGCGCGGCGGCGCCGTGGGGCTAGACTCGATCGCCGCCGGGGTGTCCTGCGGTTGCGTCGCTGCCGGCGTATCAGCCGAAGGTGCCCGGCGCGATGGACTGGCCGCGCGCGCGTCGATCTTTGGTAAGTTACCAGGAACGCTCGCGGTGTTCATGCGACCAAGGCCAAACTCTGCGTCAGCCCGCTCAAACAGCGATGCGCGCCTGACATTGTCGCCATTCAGAGGCATGCCTTTTGCGGGATCGATTTTGCGGTGCTGTGTCATCTCATACTCCTCACGCCACCGATCCGATCGAGACCATTTCGATCGCGAGCAGGATTACGAGAACGCCGAAGAGACCGGCACAGGCGCCGGCAAACTGCTTATGGCGGCGGCTTGCAAGCGCACGGGCTTGGTCTGATTTGTTGAGCGAAATCGCGCCAATAACCGGCAGATCAAAAATGCGTTCAAGCCGCTGTGCGGTCATGAAAGTCGAGCGCATTTGACCCAGTGCATAAGCAACCCCTGCCCCGGCCGCGCAACCCGCAATCAGAACGCCAAAAAGCAGCAACGGGCGGTTGGGCGCTGACGGCTTCTGCGGGACAACAGGCGGATCGATTAGATCGAATTTGAACTGGCTCGTCTCGTCATCCACCTCGCCGCGCGTGCGGATATCTTCGCGATCCTGCAGCAGCTTTTCATAATTCTGGCGCAGCACATCATAATCCCGGCTGATGCGGTTTGCCTCAGCGGCCACAGCCGGCTCTGAGGCTTGCGAGGCCATCAAGGTCGCGATTTGCGATTGTATGGCTGCGCGGCGCGATTGAAGCGCTTCGACAGAGGCTTGGCGATCAGCTTTGATCGCGAGCAGCGATGAGTATGCAGGATTTGGTGTGCCCGTCACTTCTTCAGGGGGGGCACGGTTTGCTTGATCGCGCAGGATCACAACTTGCTTGATCGCCGCTTCGACATCGGGATGCAGATCCGTCAGGCCTCGCGCCCGCAGTTCTGCAAGCTGCGCTTGAGCCTGTTGCAGAGCGGCTTGCGGCCCAGTGTCGTTAGGGCCGCCAACAATGGTGCGCGGTGTGCCAGAAATCTGGCTTTCGAGCGCAACGAGCGAGCTTTGAGCGCCAGCGAGATCCGCTTCAATATCGCGCATTTCCGTGCGCAACTGCTGGATTTTGGAGGACAGTGTCTCAGAGCCGCCAATCAGATCAGGATATTGCGCCTCGAACCGCAAGCGACGCGCCTCAGCCGCTTCCAACTCTGCCTTGCGCTCCTCCAGTTGCTCATCGAGCTTGGCAATCGCACGGTTCACGCCAACACGGCTTCCCGCAATGTGCTCTTCGCGAAAGATATCGAGCAGTTTTTGCACGACATTGCGCGCGAGCACGGCGTTTTCAGCATCTGAAAGACTGCTCTTGCCGACGGTGGCAGAGATCGAGAACAGACTGTTTTGCTCGCTGCGCACGCGAACCTTTTCGCTCAGAGCCGCCACTGCCGCATTCATCTGCCCGCGTTCCGTGATCCCCTCACCAAGCTTCGTGCCATTGACGACTTTCTCGAGATTTACGTTGCTCGCCAGCGTCTGGCGCACCCGGTCAATCTCTTCCTTGCCATCGCCTGCGATGCCGAGCTGTTCGGACAGAACATCATCGACATCCACATAAATGCGCGCGCGAGATTCGTAAGAATTGGGGATCAAGGCAACAATCGCCCAACCCGCAAGGCATACCGCCCAGGCAACGCCCAGCGCGAGCCAGCGCCGATGCCAAACCGTGTAGAGCGCTGTGCGCACCTCATCGAGAATCTCGTCCACTCAGGTACCCCCTAGCCGCGCTTAAAACCGGCTCTGCGGGATTGAGATCGTATCGCCTGGCTTGAGCGCCACATTGGCGCTGGCATCGCCCTTGTTGAGGAGGTCTTTGAGGCGCAGACGATACAACTTGCTCGTCTGAGACTCAGCATCAAACCGCGTCAGCGTTGCTCGGTTGCCCGCCGCAAACTCGCCCAGGCCGCCCACTGCGATCATCGCATCAAGCAAGGTCATGTTGGTGCGGTAGGGTAGCGCGGCAGGTTGCGCGCCGGCGCCTGTGATCCGAATTTGCTGAGTGAGATCGCCAACAGGCTCGTTCACGATAACCGAAACAATCGGTTGCTCAATGTATTGCACCAGTACGTCTTTGATGTCGCTTTCCAGCTGCGTTGGAGTTTTTCCAACAGCCACCATGTCGCGCACCAGAGGGATTGTGATCCGCCCGTCGGGACGAACCTGAATATCCTCAGCGCTAAGCTCAGGATTGCGCCAGACATGGATAGTGATGTTGTCGGAAGGCCCGAGAATATAGTTTTCCTTGGGTGCAACCGGCTCGCCCGTGTAGGCGGCTGGAGGGAGCTCCACGCTCGGACCCGCTGCGCAAGC
>JBCBOW010000333.1:0-3049 GCA_039821045.1 Pseudomonadota bacterium | reverse complement strand
CCTGATTGGCCTCGGCATACCAGCGCGCTGAGATGTAGGCTTCAGGCCCGTTGAGGACTGCCAGGACGCGGGTGTTCTCGATCGCTTTGGTGAGTGCGTTGCCGCGCGCGAGATGAAACAGCAGCGTCCCACGCTCGCTAATGTGCACCGGGCTGTGCGCGGCGCGCGGGCCGTCAGGCGTGTTGCAAAACAGTGTGAGAAAAGGGTGCTCGCGGATCATCTGATCACGAAGCGCATGATCCGCGCTGCGAAAGGCCGAGGTAGGGTGCATCAGCGGCGGCCCCGCGGATTTCCGGGGCCCTGTTTGCCCAGCGATTTGGGTTTGCCCAGCGATTTGGGTTTTGCTTTGGCCTTTTTGCGCGCGCTTGTTGCAGAGGTTGCGCGGGTGCGGCGCTCGCCCCGGCGATCCTTGCGATATTGCTTGGCATAGCGGCGGGCGGCTTGCTTCTTTTCAGCGGGCGTGCGCTCGGGGGCCTCATCGCGGATGGGCGAGGCATCGGACTGGCTCTCTTCAAAGCCCAGCGCTTCCATGCTCGCGGCGAAATGCGCGGGCAGCTCAGCGGTGACATCAAGCTTGCCGCCGGTTCCGCTTGCGCTCTTTTGGCTCTCCGGGGTGGCGATGATCAGGCGGCGCGCGTGCAGGTGCATCTTGCGGCTGACGCTGCCGGTAAGGAAGGCATCGCGCCCGCCATATTTGCCATCGCCCACGATCGGGTGACCTATCGCGGCCATATGCACGCGCAGCTGGTGTGTGCGGCCCGTCAGCGGTTCGAGCTCGACCCAGGCGGCCTTGTCCGAAGCGCGGTCGATCACGCGGTAGCGCGTTTTGGCGGGTTGGCCGTTTTCCTCATCGACATGCATCTTTTCGCCGCCGGTGCCCGGCTGTTTGGCGAGCGGCGCGTCGATTGTGCCTTGCATGACTTCGGGCCGGCCCACAACCAGCGCCCAATAGACCTTGCGCGCGCTGCGCCCGGCAAAGCGCTTGGAATAGCTCGCAGCCGAGCCCGGTGTGCGGGCGACGAGGAGCACGCCGGACGTATCCTTATCGAGCCGGTGAACCAAGCGCGGGCGCGGTTGGTCTTCGCTCTCGACAAAGGCATCGAGCAACCCATCGACATGGCGCGTTGTTTTGGAGCCCCCTTGTGTGGCGAGGCCTGGCGGCTTGTTGAGGACAATCGCGCTTGGCGTTTCGCGGATCACCATCGCCCTCGCTTCGGCGATATCTTCCGCGCTCAATTCGCGCCGCTGGCGCTTGGCGCCGCCGCTGGTGCGCGCTTCGCCGCCGGGGGGCACGCGCAGGACCTGACCCTCGGCGAGTCGATCCTCGGGCTTGGCGCGTTTGCCATCGACCCGCACCTGGCCCGTGCGCGCCCAGCGCGAGACGGTGGCAAAGCCGATTTGCGGCAGGTTGCGCTTGAACCATCGGTCAAGCCGGATGCCGTCATCATCGTCGCTAACCGTGAACTGGCGCACTTCGGCCTGCGGCTTTTTTGGAGGCGTTCTCTCGCTCATGGGGCACCGCGCGCGAATGATAGGCCAAGATAAAGCGCGGCAACGCCTGCGACGACCGAGACGCCTGCATAGCCAAGCGCGAGGCCGAGCGCGCCGCGCTGGAGCATCAGGACGAGTTCAAGGCTGAACGCGCTGAAGGTCGTAAACCCGCCGAGCAGGCCGACGCCAAGGAGCAGCCCCATGAGCACCTCGCCCAGCGGATGTGCGCCGCCATCGCGCGTAAACCACGCGATTAAGAGGCCCATCGCAAGGCTTCCAACGATGTTGACCGTGAGCGTTCCCCAGGGGAAATCGGAGCCGGAGCCTGCCAATTTCATCACCGCCAGGCCGATGTGATAGCGCGCAAGCGCGCCAAGAGCGCCTCCGCTGGCGACGAGCAGCGATGCTGTAATGGGATTGATGGAACCGGCCATGCGCAAGCCCCTTAGCTTGGCCGTGCGCGCCTGCCTAGCGCCTGGCTGCGCTTGATCGATCAATGCGCTAAAGCGAGGGGCCGGATGCCTTAGCGTTGGAAAGCTTGCCAAATCGCGCTTTTGCGGCTATCAGCATGCCTAGCGGAGCGCGATCTCGCTTGCATTAGCGGAGATTCGCGCCATTTCTTGCGTCAATTTCCCGCGTATCCCCGCACATGAGAAGCGGGCTCTATGCGTTTTTGAAAGGATAGTGTCGGTTTATGCAGATCATGGTTCGCGATAACAATGTCGATCAGGCCCTTCGTGCTTTGAAGAAGAAGCTTCAGCGGGAAGGTGTTTATCGCGAGATGAAGCTGCGTCGTCACTATGAAAAGCCCAGCGAAAAGCGCGCCCGCGAAAAGGCCGCCGCTGTTCGCCGCGCGCGCAAGCTTGAGCGTAAGCGCATGGAGCGCGACGGCATCAAGTAAGACGGGTTTGGGTTTTGCAGCGATTGAACCGCTTGAAACCCCATTTCGGATACGCCAAAGGGGCGTGAGGGAAGGCTTCCTCGCGCCCCTTTTGGTTGGTCTGCTCCCATCACAGGGCGCCGCCGCACAAAACCCCGGCGCGCATTACAACAGGGATCGAGAATGACCGAAATCACGCGTGTACCCATCAAGCCCGTCGCGGCGGGCTCGCTGACCAAATTGTGGCTGGGCGTTGTGCTGGCAATCCTCGTCGGCGCAGCGCTTGCTTGGGCTGCGATGCCGGCAGGTCCGCGCATGTTTGAAGTGGTGACGATCGAAGAGGGCGAGGGCCCCTTTGCCGAAGATGGCCAGGTCGTGTTCGTCAAATATGCGGGCAAGCTGGCTGACACCGGCGAGGTGTTTGACGAATCGCGCCCGGTGCAATTGCCGATCGCGGGCGTCTTTCCCGAAGAAGGCTCGCCCTTCCCGGTGGAAGCGGACGCAACGATTGAGGGCTTTTACAAGGGCCTCCAGCAGATGCAGAAAGGCGGGGTTTATGAGCTCTACATCCCCTCCGAGCAGGCCTATGGATCAGAGCCCCCTCAAGGCGCGCCGATCCCGCCTGGCTCATGATTTCAACGACTTCCATATCGAAAATCAGATCGGCATCAGGCGGGA
>JBCBOW010000332.1:0-3056 GCA_039821045.1 Pseudomonadota bacterium | reverse complement strand
ACCGCTGCTTTTGAGAGCTTTCTCCTTGAAAGCTCTCAAATCCCCGAAACACAGGCCCAAACCCTCGGTGTTCGTCCCGCGCGAGCCGGGTTGGCGCAGGCTTCGATCGCCGCGGACCAGACCGAATGAGCGCTGCGCGCCCGGCATTTGGGAAGCTTGCAACAGCAGGGGCCGCCCCGGCGCAGCCAAGCCTGTTTGATACAGCGCCGCCCCGATCGCCGGTACGCCCTTCGCGCAGTGGCGGTGAGGGCAGCGAGCCGCGTGCGCGCCCCGTGCCAACCGCGAGCCCCGCGCCGCAGGGCCGCGTCAAAATGGTCAATCTGCGCCAGCGCCTGTTGCTGAGCGCGCGCACGCGGGCCTTTGCCTTGGCGGTGATCTTCGCCGCGGTGACGATGGTGGCGCTCACGCGGATCGTCTGGCTTGGTATCGATGGGCCCAATGGCTCGTCTACCCTTGCCGCAACGACACTTGTGCCAGATCGCGGGGAAATCACGGATCGGCGCGGCGAACCTTTGGCGCGCGATTATCCCAAGGCCTATTCGCTGTGGTTCAACCCAGAGGCGATGGAGGATGGCGGCGCGCCGCTGGTGCGCTCTCCGCAGGTCATCGCCGCGCGTCTCAAAGCTGTGATGCCCGAGCTGGATGAGGCCGCGACGATTGAGCGCTTGTTTGCCGGCAAGAAGACGTATCTCAGCCGCCGGATCCTGCCCGAGCAGGCCAATGCGGTGCACGCGATCGGAGAAGCCGCGATAGAGACACCGCAAGAGGTGGAGCGGCATTATCCGCAAGGTCGGCTCGCAGCGCATGTGCTGGGACGTCTTAAAGAGCTTGAAGATGTTGGCCTAGTTGGCGAATTTGGAATGGAAAAAGCGCTGAACGCGCGCCTGCTTGATAGCGAACTGCGCGCCACACCAGCGGCGCTTTCGATCGATATCCGCGTGCAGGGCGCGCTTGAAGATGCGATGGAGCGCGGACGTCTGGCGGCGCGCGCTATCGGAGCGGCGGGCGTGGTGCTTGATGTTGATACAGGCGAAGTGCTGGCGCTGGCCTCGCTTCCCGATTTCAACCCCAACCGCATTTCGGAAAGCGACAAGTTCAATGTCTTAAACCGGGTAACTAATGTGCCTGCTGAGCTGGGCTCGACCTTCAAACCGCTCACCATTGCCGCTGCCATCGATGCGGGCGTTGTGCGCGATTTGACTCAGAGCTGGAATGCAAAGCCGGTCGAAATCGCCAATCGCAGCTTTCCTGATTTTGATGACAAGGGCGAGCGTCTCAACATCCCGCAAGCGCTGGCCTATTCATCGAACACGGTGACGATGCGCGTGGCGGACCAATTGGGCGGAGAGCGATTGAGCCGGGTCTTGGCTGATTTGCATATGAACGCGGAGCTTCCGATCGAACTGCCCTCGAGCGCGGCGCCCTTCTGGCCTGATGGCAAATGGTCGCGCTTGACGACGATGACGGTCGGCTATGGCCACGGCATCTCGGTCACACCGCTGCACTTGGCGAGCGCTTATGCCGCCATGGTCAATGGCGGCTTGTGGCGCAAACCGACGCTGATGAAGCTTGAGCCCGGCGATATTCCGGCGGGCAAGCGTGTTTTTAAGGCCTCCACCTCCTCGCGCATGCGGCAACTCTTGCGCATGATCGCAAAGTTCGGAACAGGGCGATCAGCGGACGCGCAAGGATACCGGGTCGGCGGAAAGACGGGTTCGGCGGAAAAACTGGTCAATGGACGCTACGTGAAAACCAAGCTGATCAGCTCATTTGCGGCTGCTTTTCCGATGGATCGACCGCGCTATGTGGTGGTGGTTGCTCTGGATGAGCCGGAAGCCACCGACTTTATCGGCGGGCGAACCGCAGCGTTTAACGCAGCGCCGATCGTGGGTGAACTGATCCCGCGCATCGGGCCGATGCTGGGGGTTCGCCCGGATAATGTGAGAGACGTTGATATCAGCGATCTGGCGCATCTGGTGGAGGCCCGCTGATGAAGCTGCAAGCGCTCCTTGACCGGATCGGCCTCTCGCCGGACGGCGCCGATGGCATCAGTGTCATCGGCTTTGCGATTGATCACCGAAAAGTGGCGCCGGGCACAGTGTTTGGCGCCTTTCAGGGTACATTTTTCAACGCAGAAGACGTTATTGCTGATGCTATTTCTGCAGGGGCTATTGCTGTCGTGGCGCGGCCTCAGGCTGAGGTCAAAGGTGCGCTCCACATTGCCAGCGACAAACCGCGCCAGACCTTCGCGCGCCTGGCAGCCGGCTTTTTCACTCCGGTGCCGCCGACAATCGTTGCCGTGACAGGGACCAACGGCAAGACCTCAAGCGTCGAGATGACGCGCCAGATCTGGCGCATGATGGGCGAGCGCGCGGCAAGCATTGGGACGCTGGGCGTGACAACCCCCGACGAAAGCGTCTCCACCGGGCTTACCACGCCCGGTATCGTCACCTTCCTCGCCAATATGAGTGGCCTCGCGCGCGAAGGCGTGACGCATGTCGCATATGAGGCGTCCAGCCACGGCCTATCGCAATATCGCAATGAAGGTCTGAAGGTTACGGCCGGTGCTTTCACCAATTTCAGCCGCGATCACCTAGATTATCACGGCACGATGGAGGCCTATTTCGAGGCCAAGATGCGGCTGTTTGACGAGGTTTTGGAGCCTGGCGCACCGGCAGTGATCTACACTGGCGCTGAGGCGAACACTTGGGCTGATCAGGCGGCGGCGAGAGCCAAAGCGCGCGGCCTTGATGCTCGGTTGGTGGGCGAGCGCGGAGATTTTCTCAAACTTACAGCGCGCGAGCCGAGCCAGCTTGGACAAACTCTCAAGATTGTGCACGAAAATGCTGAGTACACGATCAAACTGCCGCTGATCGGCGCCTATCAGGTGGCCAACGCGCTCGTCGCCGCTGGGCTGGCGATTGCAACCGGGGCTGCGCCGCTCAAAGTCTTCGATGCGCTTGGCCGATTGCAACCGGTGCGCGGGCGGCTCGAACGCGCGTGTCTCACCCCCAACGGAGCGCCGGTTTACGTCGATTATGCGCACACGCCAGACG
>JBCBOW010000331.1:0-3061 GCA_039821045.1 Pseudomonadota bacterium | reverse complement strand
CCCGCTTCGCTCTCGCTGGCTGCTTCGTACCACACAGCTTGCGCAAGGCAGTCTTGCGCGCGCGCTTGGCTGGAGCCTGTGCCGAGGCTGTAGAACGGGCGAGCGGATGGTCCTGCATCGATGATCGCGCCGACTTCGCGGCCCGCCTGAGTGCTTGTGTCTGCGAGCGGATCGACTTGCGGCAGAGCGACGAGCGCTTGCGAGGGCGGATCGGCGAGATAGTAAAACGCGGACCCCGGAAAGCTCATCCCCGCTTGCTCGAAGGGCATTGCCGCTGGCGATGCATTACGCGCAGAGATTGCCATCGGATCAGGCGCTGCGTCTGCCGCCATGGCGCCAAAGTCTCCCGGAGCCGCCATCACCGGCACTGCAATGGCGGCAAGCAACACCCCAAAGCGATTGAACAGCGATGAGCGCGGGGATGGCGCGGTGCGCGATTGTCCCTGCGCGCTCGTCGGACCTCCCAGATGAATCACTTTGGGCGCAGCCGCGCGCGGGGCTTTCGGGGCTTTCGGGGCTTTCGGGGCTTTCGGGCGCGCGGGTGCGCTCGGCCTGGTGGACCCAGAGCGCTGAGATCGAAAAGGATGCGGGCGGTGTTCCATCGCGCGTCTGCGCGTATCGAAGGAAGCGGTCTCGCGCGAGCGCATCGCAGCACCCGTCCCGAAAGCGTACAGCGATGGTAAGCGCGTTAACGTTGCCCTTTAGGGAATAGCGAGATGGCGAAGCGCTTGGTACGCCGCCGCTTGCGCGCGCGGCTGCGCTTGCTTATCCGCCTCGCCTGTGTCTGCGCGCGTTCGATCCCAATTTGGCCGGTTTGCGGTGAGCCTTGCCGCGCTCGTGCCCGCGCTCTTGTTTGCAGCGTGTGCGGACAGCGATCCTCCCTTGGCGCCGGCCTCAGAGAGTGCGGTCAAGGCGCCCCGCGTTGTCAGCCTCAATCCGTGCCTCGATGCGATCCTCGTCGAGCTTGCCGCGCCCGAGCAAATCCTCGCGCTCTCGCATTACAGCCACGACGCGAGCGCATCCTCGATCCCTCAGCCGATCGCGCGGCAATTCGCGATCACCGGGGGCACAGCGGAGGAAATCCTCGCGCTTGAGCCGGATATCGTGCTCGCCAGCAGCTTTATAGCGCCCGCGACCAAAACCGCGCTCGAACGCTTAGGGCTCAGGGTCGAGACCTTTGGCGGGGCGCGCTCGCTTGAGGAAAGCGTTGAGCAGATAGGCCGCCTTGCCGCTCTGATGGAGCGGGAGGCAGAGGGGCGAGATCTGGCCGCCAGCCTCTCCTTGGATGAGCCTCCTGCGCCGACGCTTCCGATTTCCGCGCTGCTGTGGCAGCCGGGTCAGCTTGTTGCGGGTGAGGCTTCGCTCGTCTCGGAGCATTTGCGCTGGGCGGGCTTTTCGAACCATGCATCCGCGCGCGAGGCGCAACAGGCCGACTATGTCTCGCTTGAAAGCCTGATCGCTGATCCGCCCGACCTTGTGTTGATTGCCGGTGCTGAGCGCGGTCAGCGACACCCGATGCTGGAGCGGCTCGAGGCCACCATGGTTGCACCGTTTGATGTCAGCTTGCTCTACTGCGCTGGCCCGACGATCCCGCGTGCGCGCCAATATCTGCTCGAAGTGAGAGCGCAGGCCGAGCGGTTTCAAGCTGAGCGCGCCCGCGCAAAAGGGCCGCGAGGGTGACCAGAGCCAGCCTCGTCTTCGCCTGCCTGCTTGCAGCGCTCATCCCGCTTTCGCTTTTGGCCGGGCGCGTGTGGGTTGATCCGGTTGCAACGCCCAACGCTGCGCTCATCCTGATGGAACTGCGTTTGCCGCGCGCCGCGCTCGCGGTGGTGATTGGAGCGGGGCTTGGCGCGAGCGGGGCCGCGATGCAGGGCTATTTGCGCAATCCGCTCGCTGATCCGGGCCTGTTTGGCATTGCGCCTATGGCAGCGCTCGGCGCTGTGGTCAGCTTTTGGTTGAGCGCAATTGTACCACCCGTTTTCGCTGCTTGGAGCTTGCCGCTTTTCGCCCTCATCGGTGCGGCTCTTGCGATGGCATTGCTGGCTCTGATCGCGGGGCGCACGCCAGCGGGGGCGGGCGGGGGCATAGCGCTTTTCACGCTGGCAGGTTTGATGATTGCAAGCCTCGCTGGCGCGCTCACAGCGCTCGCGATCACCATGGCGCCCAACGCCTTTGCGCTGTCCCAGATCGTCTTTTGGCTTAACGGCGCACTGACCGATCGCTCCTGGAATGAAGTCACGCTGGCTGCTCCCCTGGTGGCGATCGGCATCGCGGCGCTCGCTCTGGCGGCGCGCGCGCTTGACGCGTTGACGCTGGGCGAAGAGACCGCGCGCTCTTTGGGCATAGACCCGGTGCGGCTGCTGTGGCTCTTGATCATCGGCGTGGGGCTGACCGTCGGCGCGAGTGTGGCGGTGGCGGGGATTATCGGGTTTGTTGGGCTGATCGTGCCGCATCTTGTGCGCCCACTGACTGATCGCTTGCCCTCGAGCCTGATTGTGCCCAGCGCGCTTGCGGGCGCGTGCCTTGTCCTTGCAGCCGATTGCGCGGTGCGCGTGCTCCCGCTGGTCACTGAGCTGCGGCTCGGCATCGCTCTGTCGCTCATCGGCGCGCCGTTCTTCCTCATGCTGCTGTTGCGTATGCGAAGGGGCGCCCTGTGAAGAGCGCTGTAAGCACGATGCGCACCGCGCCATCGCTCGCGGTCCACGAGCTCTCTTTGCTCCGCGGGCGCGCGCTTGTGCTCGATCGGGTCAGCGCGGTGCTCAAGCCGGGCGAGATCACAGCGATCGTCGGGCCCAATGGCGCAGGCAAATCGAGCCTTTTGATGACACTGGCCGGGCTGCTGCCCCCGCACGCTGGCCAGGTGACACTCGATGAAGCACCGCTTGCCTCGATCCCTGCCAACGCGCGCGCCAAGCGGATCGGCTATCTGCCGCAAGAGCCCTCGATTGCCTGGGATGTGGCGGCGCAGAGCGTGGTTGCGCTTGGGAGGCTGCCTCATGGCGATGGCGCGCGCGGCAGATAGCCGATCCGCTTGGCGCGCGCGTTGGCAGGGATCGAGGCA
>JBCBOW010000330.1:0-3094 GCA_039821045.1 Pseudomonadota bacterium | reverse complement strand
AATCGGTTCCAACTATTCAAGTGGCAAAACCGGTGGGCTGGGCTGAAGGCGAATTGCCTGAGCCGGCAGCGGGTCTTGCGGTTAGTCGCTTTGCTGACGGCCTCGACCACCCCCGTGTTCTCTATGCGCTGCCGAACGGGGATGTGCTGGTCACTTTGACCCGCGCGCCGGCAAAGCCGGAAGACAGCCAGCCTGAAGGGGTTATGGCGACAATCGAGGCCTGGGTCGCAGAATATTTGTTTGATCAAGCCGGCGCTTCGGGCGCCTCGCCCAATGAGATCGTCTTGCTGCGCGATGCTGATGGCGATGGTGTTGCGGAGGTGCGCGAAACGATCCGCACCGCTGGTCTTGATTCGCCGTCAGGCCTCAGCTGGCATGATGGGACATTGTATGTCGCCAATCATAACGCCGTGCTCGCTTTTGACTATGAGCTCGGCAGTCTCGAAGTCACAGGCGAACCCAAAAAGCTGATGGATTTGCCAGCAGGTGGAGGCCACTGGATGCGCAATCTTGAGGTCCATCCCGATGGCGACCGCTTCTATGTCGCGGTAGGCTCGGTTAGCAATATTGGTGAGCGCGGAATGGAGGTCGAAGCTGGCCGCGCGATGATCTGGGAATTTGACCTCACCTCCGAGCGTCAACGCCAGTTCGCGGCTGGTCTGCGCAATCCCAACGGATTGGACTTCAGCCCCTGGACGGGCGAATTATGGACCACGGTCAACGAACGCGACATGCTCGGATCAGATCTGGTGCCTGACTACCTGACCAACGTCCCGGTTGGCGCGCAGTATGGCTGGCCTTGGCTCTACTTCAAGGACAACATCGATCGCCGGGTGAAGACGCCCATGCCCGCTTACATCATGGAATACACTCGCAATCCCGAATTCGCGCTCGGGCCTCATGTGGCAGCGCTCGGCATGGTGTTCACCAAAGAAGGTCACCGGATGGGCGAGAAAATGGCGAGCGGCGCGTTCATCGCTCGCCATGGTTCGTGGAACCGCAAGCCACCGTCTGGCTATGATGTCGTCTATGTCGCATTTGACGAACGCGGCAATCCCATCGGCAAACCTGAACCCATCTTGACCGGATTTCTGAAAGATGACGGCACCACCCGAGGTCGCCCAACCTGGGTTGAATGGGGAGCCGATGGGTCGCTGCTTGTGTCAGATGATACGGCGGGCATCATTTGGCGCGCGATCGCCCCAGATGCTGAACCGGGTGCAGCCATTGCGCGCGTGACGAGCGAGAAGCTCCCGCCGCTTCGTGAGCTCCGTGATCCGCGTGCTACGTTTGAAGAGGATTATCTGCGTCGCCAGGCAGGGCAGGTGACGAATTAGAGCTGGATACCAGCGCGGCCGGCAAGCTCGATCGCGAACTGGTACGCCGTTCGCCCAGACCGGTTGCCGCGTCCGATGGCCCAGGCAAGCGCTTCTTCTTCATCAAAGCTGAGGCCAACCGGTTCAGTATAGCCACGCAGGATTTCGAGATATTCGCTGCGTTCGCAAGGATGAAAGCCGAGCGTAAGCCCAAAACGATCAGCAAGCGCTAAGGCATCGTCGCGGGCATCGCGCTCATGCATCGCTTCGGTTTCGCTGCCGTCTCGCGCGAGGATAGCGCGCTGATTGGCGGTTACCGCGATCCGAATGCGCGCTGGTCGTTCGGCAAGCCCTCCATCCAGCAAACTGCGGAGCGCAAGCGCATCTTGATGCTGACCTTGGCCGAAGCCCAGATCATCAATGAAAATCAGAAATGCGCGCGATTGGCTGGCGAGGATGTCTAGCAGAGCCGGAAAGCTAGGCAACGCTCCGGGCATCACTTGCACCAGAGCCAGTGCGCCGGGCTGTGCGTCGTGGACCGCCGCCGTTACCGCTCTGATCAGCGCTGACTTCCCCATTCCGCGCGCGCCCCAAAGAAGCACGTCATGCGCCGCAGCCCCCTTGGCCAGTCGCTTGAGATTTTCCGTAAGTGCCGCTTTCTGCTTGTCGATCGCGTGCAGTCGCTCAAGCGGCAAGGCGTCAAGCCGGTCGAGTGCCTTTGCGCAGGCCCCATCCCATACAAAGGCAGGCGCGCTGGACCAGTCCGTGGGCGGGGATGGCGGCGGCGCTAGACGCTCCAAAGCGGCGGCGATCCGCTCTAGCGCTTCGCGCCGCTCCGCCATTGTCAGCCAATCAGCTCGCGAGCTTTTCAGCGGGCAAGGTGTAGAGCAGGTCCGCCCCGGCAACAGCGCCCGCCTTGAGCCCGTGTGCTTCGGGCACGATGCGATCGAGGAAGAAGCGGACCGTAACAGGCTTGCTATCGCTTAGTGCGGGCGCGGCCCCTTGAGCCACAGCATCAGCCTGCTTCAGCAACTGCCACGCGGCCACCGCGACCGCGCCCATGGTGCAAAAAGCGGTGCTACCGGCCAAGCGATCATCAAGGCTTGCCTCATCGCGCATCCAACGCGCGATCCCTGCGCATTCATTGGCCAATGCGGCCAAAGTCGGCTCTGCGGAGGCTTCACGCGCAATCTCTTCGAACAAGCCAATCATCGCCTCCCCGGCTTCAAGGCCGAGCTTGCGGGTCACGAGGTCTGCGGCCTGAATGCCGTTGGTGCCTTCGTAAATCGGGGCGATGCGCGAATCGCGCCAGTGCTGTGCGGCGCCCGTTTCTTCGACAAAGCCCATGCCGCCATGAACCTGAATGCCGATCCCTGCGACTTCGACGCCGATATCGGTGCCCCAGGCTTTAAGCAGCGGGACCAGAATGTCCGCGCGGTTCTTGGCCGCTTCATCGCCGATCGTCGCGCGGTCCACCTGGCCGGCGCAATAGTACAGCAGCGCTCGGCAGCCTTCGGTCAAAGCTTTCATGCGCACCAGCATGCGTCGGACATCAGGATGTTCGATGATGGCCACCGGTGACTTGTCGGGTGAGCCAGCGCGCGAAGACTGTACTCGGTCCATCGCGTAAGCCATCGCCTGCTGCGTTGCGCGTTCGGCGATCTG
Organism: Pseudomonadota bacterium; assembly: GCA_039821045.1. Classification (GTDB taxonomy): domain Bacteria; phylum Pseudomonadota; class Alphaproteobacteria; order Sphingomonadales; family Sphingomonadaceae; genus Erythrobacter. The sequence goes on along the minus strand of JBCBOW010000330.1, from coordinate 113 downwards.
ATTGCCTTGGTTGCCGACATTGATGCGCGCATTGTTCATCATCGTGAACATTGCCGCCATCCCGCCATTCTCTGGCCCCACAAGCCAGCCCTTGGCTTGATCATATTGCATGA
>JBCBOW010000329.1:0-3115 GCA_039821045.1 Pseudomonadota bacterium | reverse complement strand
GCATCAGCTGCTTCGGTCAAACTGGCGCGCGATTGGTCGGCGGCGCTGGTCGAAGCTGGGTTCACGATAGTCTCGGGCCTTGCGCGTGGCATCGATGGTGCAGCCCATGAAGGAGCATTCCCAAAGACGATCGGTGTAATCGCCAGCGGGATCGATATCGCATATCCCCCGCAGCATGCCGACCTTCAGGAACGCATCGCGACTAATGCCCTATTGATCGCTGAGCAGCCGCCAGGGACAGAGCCGCGCGGACGCCATTTCCCAAGCCGCAATCGGATAATTGCAGGCCTTGCAAGCGGAACGCTTGTCGTAGAAGCGGCGCCCAAATCGGGGACTTTGATTACTGCGCGGCTTGCCGGCGAGGCGGGGCGAGAAGTGATGGCGGTGCCAGGTTCGCCGCTTGATACGCGCTCGCTTGGCTGCAATCAGTTGATCCGCGATGGCGCGGTGCTGGTGCAGTCTCCTGATGAAGTGATCGAACTTGTCGAGGGCTTCACCGGCGCGCCGCGTTCGACCTTCACAGTGGCTGAGACGAGCGCGCCTTTTGATTATGCCGAACTGCGACAAATGGAATGGGGCGAGGCGAAACCGGTCGATGAGAGCGTCTCAGATGCAATTGCAAAGCTGCTCACCAAAGCGCCGATCAGCGTTGATGAATTGATCCGGCAGTCGGGCGAGAGCGCGGCTGAGGTGCATATGGCGCTGCTGGAACTGGAGCTTTCTGGCGACTTGGAGCGCCATTCGGGAGGAGCTGTGAGTCGGTTGTGAACCAATCAATCAGCGAATTGCGCAACAACAAGACTTGCATTTTGCGCGCATTCGTCTCTTGACGCCTCCACGAAACCCTCTCCACTCTCGCGTACGTACACGCGTAAGGATCCCCAAACCCCGTTATGCAACTAGTTATCGTTGAATCGCCCGCCAAGGCGAAGACCATCGAAAAGTATCTTGGCAAGGATTTCAAAGTCCTCGCCTCATACGGCCACGTTCGTGATCTGCCGCCTAAGGATGGCAGTGTGCGGCCCGACGAGGACTTTGCCATGGATTGGGAGGTCTATTCCGACAAGCGCAACCGCGAACAGGTTAAGGCCATCGCGGATGCGGCAAAGGAAGCGGATCGCCTCGTGCTCGCAACGGACCCTGACCGCGAAGGTGAAGCGATCAGCTGGCATGTGATGGACTTGCTCAAGAAGCGGCGCGCCTTGCCGAGCAAGGTTGATAGAGTGACCTTCAACTCGATCACGAAGAAGGCGGTGACCGATGCAATGACCGCGCCGCGCGAGCTCGATCAGCCGCTGATTGATGCTTATCTCGGGCGCCGTGCGCTTGACTATCTGTTTGGCTTTACGCTCTCGCCAGTGCTTTGGCGCAAGCTCCCCGGTGCCAAGTCTGCGGGCCGCGTGCAATCGGTCGCGCTGCGGCTGATCGTCGAACGAGAGCGCGAGATCGAAGCCTTCAAGCCCGATGAATACTGGTCTGTGCTCGCTAAACTGGAGCATGACGGCACTGCGTTTGATGCGCGTTTGGTTAAGTACAACGGCGAGAAGCTGGACAAGCTGAGTCTGGGCGCTGAAGGCATTGCGCTCGAGGCCAAAGCCGCCGTGGAAGCAGGTCGCTTCACCGTCGAGAATGTCGAGACCAAGCCGCTCAAACGCAATCCTGCGCCCCCGTTCACCACTTCGACGATGCAACAGGAAGCCGCGCGCAAGCTTGGCTTTTCGGCCAGTCAGACGATGAGCACCGCGCAGCGCCTCTACGAAGCGGGCGCGATCACCTATATGCGGACCGATGGCGTGCAGATGGATAGCTCAGCGATTGCCGCATGCCGACAGGCTATCGGTGAGCGCTATGAGGCCTCCTACTGTCCGGAAAAGCCGCGTTTTTACAGCACAAAAGCCAAAAATGCTCAGGAAGCACACGAAGCCATCCGACCGACCAATTTTGGTCAGGATCGGTTCGGCAGCGGCGATGAGGCGAAGCTCTATGCGCTGATCTGGAAGCGCGCCATGGCGAGCCAGATGGCGACAGCACAGCTTGAGCGCACCACAGTGACGCTGCGCGATGCAACGGGGCAGCATGAGCTGCGCGCGACCGGGCAAGTGGTTAAGTTTCCCGGCTTTCTTGCGATCTATCAGGAGGGCTTTGACGATAAGGAAGACGATGAGGATGGCCTCCTCCCCTTCCTCAAGAACGGCGATTGCCCAGCGAAAAATGGCGTGGAGGCGACGCAGCACTTCACCCAACCACCGCCGCGTTTTTCTGAAGCGAGCCTTGTCAAACGCCTCGAAGAGCTCGGCATCGGGCGTCCCTCGACCTATGCTTCGACGATCCAGACGCTGCGCGATCGGGCGTATGTGCGCGTAGAGAGCAAGCGCTTTTTTGCCGAGGAATCGGGCCGTCTTTTGACCTCGTTTCTTGAGCGGTTCTTCCCCAACTACGTCGCCTACGACTTTACCGCCGGGCTCGAAGACGAGCTTGATGTGGTCTCCGACGGACGCGAGGACTACAAGGAGCTGCTCAGCAAGTTCTGGAAGGATTTCAAACCCAAGACCGAAGAGGTGATGGAGAAGCTGCCGAGCGAGGTCACGGAAGTTCTTGACGAATATCTCTCGGACTATCTCTTCCCGCCGCGCGAAGATGGCAAAGATCCTCGCCACTGCCCGCTGTGCGAACAAGAGGGCCGCGAAAATGGCCGCCTTTCCCTGCGCGGAGGCCGCTTTGGCGCGTTTGTCGCCTGCCAGAATTATCCCGAATGCAAATACACTCGCCGCTTTGCTCAGCCAGGCGGCGATGGCGATAGCGGCGCTGAAGACGGCTTGATGGGCACACACCCGGAAAACGGCGCTGAAATCCATCGCAAGTCAGGCCGGTTTGGGCCCTATGTCGAGATGGAGGTCGAGGAGAAGAAGGTCCGCGCCTCAATCCCGAAGGATCTGGACGACTTCGATCTTGAATGGGCGGTCAAGCTGCTCGATTTGCCGCGCATCATCGGCGGCCATCCGGAAACGGGCAAAGAGATCGAAGCCGCGATCGGGCGCTATGGTCCCTACCTTCGCCACGATGGGAAATACGCCAAGCTCTCGTCGACTAAGGATGTGTTCGAAACCGGCATGAA
>JBCBOW010000328.1:0-3117 GCA_039821045.1 Pseudomonadota bacterium | reverse complement strand
GATGAGCCGCAACAATAAGGAATCAATGCAGACCGCCTTCACAATCTCGATCGAGGCAAAAGAAGGCGTGACCACCGGGATCTCAGCCGCTGACCGCGCGCGGACCGTCTCAGTGGCGATCGATTCTACCAAAGGCGCCGACGACATTGTCACGCCGGGACACGTCTTCCCGCTCGCCGCCCGCAATGGCGGTACGCTGGTGCGCGCTGGGCACACCGAGGCGGCGGTCGACATCTCGCGGCTCGCCGGCCTCAACCCCTCCGGCGTCATCTGCGAGATCATGAACGAAGACGGCACCATGGCGCGCCTTGATGATCTTGTTGAATTTGCACGACTGCATGATCTTAAAATCGGCACGATCCGCGATCTCATCGCTTATCGGATGCGCAACGATCACCTGGTTGAGCGGCTCGGCGAAAGCACCTTTGAGAGCGATCATGGCGGCGCGTGGCGGCTCATCACCTATCGCGATCGCGTGGCCAATGATGAAGCTTATGTGCTCCAGAAGGGCCGTGTGATCGAAGGCGAGCCCACCCTTGCCCGGGTCCACCCGATCTCTGTGTTTGACGATGTGCTGGGCGCGCCCGGCCCAAGGCAAAACACGCTGCAGCGCGCGATGAGCGCTGTCGGCGAGCATGGTTCTGGCGTGATCGTTATCCTGACAACGCGTGTGGGCTCTGATCGTGAATGGACCAAGGATGAGGAGATCCGCAATATCGGCATCGGCTCTCAAATCCTCGCGGACCTTGGTGTGCACGATATGATCCTGCTGTCCAATTCGCGCCCTGACTTGGTCGCTCTGGAAGGCTACGGGATCACCATAACCGACTTCAAACCGATTCCGGAGTAAGCTTACATGGCTCGTGTCTTTATCGTAGAGGCCCGCTTCTACGCTCATTTGAACGATATGCTGATTGCGGGCGCAAAAGCCGCGATTGAAGCGGCAGGGCATGAGGCTGAGGTGCTCACAGTTCCCGGCGCGCTCGAAGTCCCTGGCGCAATTGCGCTGGCAGCGGAGAGCGGGGAGTATGATGCCTTTGTAGCGATCGGCGTGGTGATCCGGGGGGAAACCTATCACTTCGAAATCGTCGCTGGAGAGAGCGCGCGAGCGATCATGGCGCTCACCATGGATGGTATAGCGATCGGCAACGGCATCCTCACCACTGAGAACGAAGAGCAAGCGCTCGTGCGCGCAGACCCGGCGCAAAAGGACAAAGGCGGAGAGGCGGCAAAAGCCGCGCTGGCTCTGCTGGCGCTCGCGGACCGGTTTGATCCGCGCGGTTAAGGACGCGCTACATGGCTGCGGAGGGCTCGAAACTACGTAGTTTCCCTCTGTAGATTTGCATAAGGTATTAGTTTGTAAAAGGCGGGCTTCGCGGCATCCTTCGCGCGGCACTTTGGGATCATCGCTATGTCGCAACCTGCTGCCTGCCACGCTGAAAACAGCGGGTCAGCAAACATTGAAAAGCCGCCTGTACCAACAGCGGGAAACTCCAGCATGCACTCGGGCGCGCGCTCTTGCGCACTGAGCTCGATCCTCCATACGCTAGAGGAACAGCTTGCGCTTTTGGATAACTTGAAAGAGCCACTAGCGGCGGCGCATCTGGATCTCGCGATCCATTCATTGCGTTCGTCCGCGTTGACGCCCGGCACCAGAGTTGGATCCGACCATCGTCGACAGCCCTATGCCTGCCCACGGGTCACAGTCTTATCATCATAGTACGATGTTGGTCGTACCCTAAGACACAGTAGAGACCCGGTCCGTATTCGTCCGTAAAGCCATGAAGCGGCTCTGCGGCTAACAGTCATGCCGTGGCGAAGAATGGCATTGCGCGCAATCGGCGGCATGCCAGCCCAAGACGCTGGAGGTGGGTGTGATACTGTTCCAACCACTCGCATGGCAATGTGCGCGGCAGTATGGACGATCAATTCCTTGCCCTGACAGGGCTCTGGTGGTCCAGCCTTTGTCACGCCACGCGCTTGCACAAATGGACGGGCGGTTCGCATGATGGATGAGCCGCAAAACCCTCCCTTGCGAGATGCCGAGCCCGCTGTGGATTTGGACGACCTCAGCACTCCATGCACCAACCCGGCCTGCTCGCACCGATCGAGCGAAGCCAAAGATCGCTCGGCGAAAGTGGCATCCATAATGCGCCGCAAGGAAGCCGCTAACGATCCAAACGGCAGCCTCTTTGGTGGCGAGGGTTCTACCCTTCTTTCCGATCTTGCCCCGTTCGCAGACCAACTTGTCGCCATCGCAGAGCATTTGAGAAACACCGCGGTCGCCCCAGGATGCTCTAACACCGCGCCACTGCAGCCGACACCTCCTGTGGGCCTGTCTTCATCGCCGATCTCGGTAGAGAGGCGCCCTAAAGAGACTGTCCAATTCGCTAAACGCCCATCCAAAGAAGATGATCCCACACTGCGGCGCCAACACTTTGCAGAGCACGCGCGCCACAGCTACGCCATACGCCGGAAGCGCAGCGCTATTTTCGGCAACCCAGAGCTGTTTGGTGAGCCCGCATGGGACATCCTGCTCGATCTCTACATTGCCCATGTCGACAACAAGCCGGTTTCGGTTTCGAGCGCATGCATCGGCTCCGCCGCGCCCCCGACCACCGGGCTTCGCTGGCTCGGAGTCCTCGCAGAGCACGATCTTGTCCTGCGCGAACATGACCCAGAAGATCAAAGACGTGTCTTAGTGCGCCTCACAGAGACGGGGCTTGCAGCTATGGACGAATACTTTGCCAGCGCGATCTTTCCCGAGGATCGCCGCGCGGCAAGCGCCTGAGCCGGCTCCCCCTCCTGCCCCCGTAGAGGTAGCCGGTTCAGGCGCAAACAATCAGCAGCAAAGCGTTAGTCTTGGGAAGTGCCAAAGCAGGCTTCGCCAGCGTAGCTTGCGCTAAGGCCAAGCTCCTCTTCGATGCGGATGAGCTGATTGTACTTTGCGAGCCGGTCTGATCGCGCCAGCGAACCGGTTTTGATCTGCCCGCAATTGGTCGCCACCGCGAGATCGGCGATGGTTGCATCTTCGGTCTCGCCCGAGCGATGGCTCATCACAGAGGTGTAGCCAGCGCGCGTGGCCATATCGACCGCTGCGAGCGTCTCGGTAAGTGT
>JBCBOW010000327.1:0-3118 GCA_039821045.1 Pseudomonadota bacterium | reverse complement strand
TCCATGCGCTTGGCATGGACTTTGGCTTGTGGGTGGAGCCGGAAATGGTCCAATCGCCAAGGCTCAACGTATCATCGCGCCGCCCGCCAAACCAGCCATCGTCCAGCACAAAGCGCTCCACGCCAAGCTTAGCCGCGTCGCTGGCCAGATCTTTGAGCGCGGCTTCGGACAGGTCAAATCCAAGCGCTTCCCACGAATTGAGATGCACTTTGCGCGCCGGCCATGCCTCTCTCCCGGGCAAAACCTCTCTGCGGACAAATTGATGGAATTTTTGAGCCAGCCTCGAACGGTCAGGGGCCACCGCGAAGCATGCTTGGCACGACACAAACACTGAGTGATCAGGCTCGCTCTTCAAGGGCACATCGCCGCAATCCCAGCTCTGAGCCATTTGCAGGATGGCACGACCATCGCCTGAGCCATGTTGGTCGCACTCGATCCGCGTGTCGTAGTCGCCGCTCCAGGCCAGGTGCGCGCCAAGCGTTTCGCCGGTCAGCGGATCGTGGAGCAACACCCAATTGCCCCCAGCAAAGCCCGGTTTGCCCGCTGAAGATTGCGAGAAATAGCCATCCGGCGCAATCGCGCGCCGGGTTTCATGCATCTCGCTCGCCCAGCGCCCTGAGAAGTGGGTAAGCTCGGTAAAGCGGGCAGGGATCGGCAGAGCGAAGGGAGCAAAGCGCATGAGTTCGTAGTCTCGCGCGCCCAGATTGCGGATTGTGCCGCTTATGTTGACGACATCCTCGACGTTGATCTGGATGAGCAGCTCTACGCAAACCTTCAGCACCTCATCGCTGAAGGTCAGCCGCAGACAGGTTTCATCCGATGTCCAGCCGCCAAGCTCAAAATCGCTTTGAACATCGAAAGTGCGACCGTCGCGATGCTCCACCAGGCGCACCGCAGGCGTTCCCTTCCATCCCGCTTTGCGATCAGGCAAAAGCCCGAGCATCGCAGGCCTGTCGGGTTGGTTCTCATGGAGGCTGCGCTCCTGCGCGAGGGAAAGCGCCTCCAGGTCCTCGCCTTCCGGCAAGCGCGCGCCGAAATATACAAGATCGACCCCCTTGCCGCTGTTGAGCGCAAACACGAGCGTTGATGCATCGCCGTCCAGCCGGATGTATTCGCGCCCTTTCGCCAACCCGGCTCCCTCCCTCGCTCGATCGCCGTTGAAGACGGCCCCCATGCGCTCTTGCTGTTGGGAAAGCAATCGGCTCTAACCGATCGTCAAACAGACCGTAAAAATGCGGCTTTGGGGAGCGCTCTGCGTATCTTGAAAGAGAATTGGGTTAAGGGCGGGGTCTAGTCAGACATATGTTGAGCGCACTGCCATCTACAAGCGCTGTGCAGTTGGGCGTTTGCATCGCGCTCACCGCGGCTGTGGGCTTGGCGACTTGGTTGACCATCCGCCGCGCCAAGCATGATGGCTCCAAAAAAGACGTGTTTCTTGCAGGCGGCGGACTAAGCTGGATTTTCGTCGCGGGCGCCATCACGCTGACTAACCTTTCCACCGATCAGCTAGTGGGTATGAACGGCAACCAGATGGCGCTGCTCGCCTGGTGGGAGATTTGCGGCTTTTTTGGCTTGTTGATCCTGGCCTTCGTCTTCGTGCCGATCTATTATCGCAATAATTGCACCACCGTCACCGAGCTGCTCGAAAAGCGCTATGGCGGTCGCTCGATCCGAACGTTGATCTCGGCGCTGTTTTTGCTGGGAAATGTGCTCATCTATCTGCCCGCCGTGCTCTATTCCGGTGGCACATTCATGCAGGCGCTGTTTGGCGGGACGGTGCCGGTGCTGTTTTATGCGGCCGTGCTGGCTGTGGTCGCTTCGGCTTACACGATATTGGGCGGATTGCGCGCGGTCGCGGTGATGGACACCTATTCGGGCGTCGGCATTCTGGGCCTCGCGCTGCTGATCGTTTTCCTCGCGCTCGCCGCTGTTGATTTCGACATTTGGACGGGCGTGCCTGCAGAGCGGCTCACCATGATCGGCGGTCCAGATAGCCCGATCCCCTTCCACACGCTGTTTACCGGCATGATCTTCATCCAGATCTTTTACTGGTCAACCAATCAGAACCTGACACAGCGCGCGCTGGCTGCGCCCACGATCCGTGAAGCGCAAAAGGGCGTGATGGCAGCAGCAATCATCCGCATTCTGATTGTGCCGCCGATTGTCGTGATCCCGGGCATTGTCGCGTTCAAGCTGTTCGGAGATGTCGGCGATGCGGCCTATGGCCAGTTGATTGCAACCGTGCTCCCGCCCTGGCTCTCAGGCGCATTTGCCGCGATGGTGGCTGCTGCTGTGATTACGACATTCAGCGCGGTTCTCAATTCGTCTGTGGCGCTGTATTCGGTCGATTTTCACGAGCAATTTGTGGGCGAGGTCAAAGACCATTGGAAGCTTGCCGCCGCTGTCTCCGTGCTCTTGATGGTGAGTTCGATTGCGTTGGTGACCGTGTATATCGATGCAGCGAGCGCTGATCCGGGCGAGTTCAGCATCATAAACCTGCTCCAGCAATTGAACGGCCTGCTTTCAATGCCGATCCTCTCCGCCTTCATCGCCGGTCTGCTGTTTCGCAATGTCGAAGCGAGAGCCGCGATTGCCGGAGTGATCTGGGGCTTTGCGCTTTACGTCACTTACACCTTCTACCTTGAGCCGACTGAAATAGTGCAGATGCACTACATCGACTTTATGGTTGTAACGCTATTCACCAGCGTCTTCGCAGCGCTCGCCGTGAATCGTTTTGCGCTGGGCAAAAGGGCCGTGTTTGCACCGTTCGAACGAGCAAAGGCATAATGATGTTGGATCTGAGCCAGCCACACCGTCGCTATAATCCACTAGTCGGTCGCTGGGTTCAGGTCTCGCCGCACCGGCTGGATCGACCTTGGCAAGGCGATGTGGCCGATCCCGAGCCTCCCGTCCCCGCTTATGATGAGGGCTGCTACCTGTGCCCCGGCAACACGCGTAAGGGTGGTGCAGTCAATCCGCAATATGAAGGCGTCTATGTCTTCGATAATGACTTTCCCGCGCTCAAGGATGATCCGGCGTCAGGTGGCGTCAGCGATCCTTTGTTTAGCGCGGAGCCCACGCGCGGTGCGTGCCGCGTCATGTGCTTCTCGCCCGATCA
>JBCBOW010000326.1:0-3120 GCA_039821045.1 Pseudomonadota bacterium | reverse complement strand
AACAGCAAGACGACAGGCGCGGCATACCACCATTTCCACTTCCAAACGCCGACAAACAAGACCGCCATCAAAAGCGTATCGATCGTCACAGCCCCGGTCACCGCGATGCCATAGGCGCTCGCCAGGTTGGACGAGTTCTGGAAAGTGAGCACGAGGATGATCACCGCCACCATCAGCGCCCAGTTGACCACCGGAATGTAAATCTGGCCGCCCTCGGTCTCACTCGTGTGCCGGATCGAGAGACGCGGGATATAGCCCATCTGGATCGCCTGATGCGTGATCGAGAACGCGCCCGAAATCACCGCCTGGCTGGCGATAAAGGTGGCGACGGTTGCAAGTAGCACGAGCGGCAGGCGATATTCTTCGCTCGCCAGGAAGAAGAACGGGCTCATGATCGCTTCAGCAGCGGCCTCTGGCGGCAGGCTGATAATCATCGCGCCCTGGCCAAAATAGTTGAGCAAAAGACACGGCATCACAAAGCCAAACCACGACAAGCGCATCGGCCCGCGCCCGAAATGCCCCATGTCGGAATAGAGCGCTTCCGAGCCTGTCACCGCCAGCACCACAGAGCCCAGCGCGAGGAAGGCAAGCCAGCCATCGAGAACAAAGAAATTGACCGCGTGATAGGGGTTGAGTGCCCACAGAATCTCCGGTGCATGGATGATCTGCCACAGGCCTAGCAGCGCAATGACCGTGAAATAGACGATCATCACAGGCGCAAACAGCGCGCCGACTTTGGCGGTGCCGCGCTTTTGCAGGATGAACAGGAAGATCAGCAAAACGAGCGCGATCGGGATGACAAAGCGGCTAAGCCCCTCGTCCACCACGGTCAGCCCCTCGACCGCCGAGAGGACCGAAATCGCCGGCGTGATCATCGAATCCCCGTAAAACAGCGAGGTCGCAAAAACGCCGAGCAGCACTGCGAGCCAGCCATATTTCGATTTCGAGATCGAACGGCTGATCAGCGCGACAAGCGCGAGGCTCCCGCCCTGCCCCTTGTTGTCCGCGCGCATCAGGATCGAGACATATTGGATCGAAACGACCAGCGTCATCGACCAGAAAATGAGGCTGATCACGCCCAGAACATGCGGCGTATCAAGCGCCAACGGGTGCGGACCCACAAAAGTTTCGCGGAAAGCGTAGAGCGGGCTCGTCCCGATATCGCCGAACACGATGCCGATCGCGCCCACCGCGAGCGCGGCTTTGGACCCGGCATGGCCATGGCCGCTGCCGCCTTGCGGGGCTTGCGCGTCAGTTGGAGATGCCGGGGGTGCGGTGTCGCTCATTCTCGATGGATTTCCCGTAACGCAGGCCGATCACGCGGCTCCACAAGTGGTACTGCCCTTAAAACAGGCCGCGCGCTTACCACCGCGACTTCGCGGCTGCAACATGGCTCGTCTCAATCGCCACCATGCAGCGCTTACTGTTGCAACATCGGCGCGTTGGCGATCATCTGATCGAGCGAGGCGATGCGGCTTTCCAGATCCTCGCGCCACGGCGCATCCTCAGGCGAGCGCTCAAGCAGCCCGTTCCACACCTGACGCGCCGCGCGCACCTGCCCGCTGCGCAGAAGCGAGATGCCAAGAAAGTAATCCGCCGCCGGGTTCGCTGGATCGATCAGACGCGCCTGAGTGTAGGCATAGGAGGCTGCCGGGGTCACCGAGCCATCAGCATGCCCGGTCAAAGCCATCGCGAGCGCGAGCCAGCCTTCGAGATGGCCAGGATTATCCTGCAAGCCCTTGCGCAAAAGACCAGCGGCGCGTTCAAACTGGCCTCTGCGCGCAAAGGCATCAGAGGTGACGAGATAGCCGGGCTTGGGCCGGACGGGATCAAACAGAGCATGGCGCGCCTCGACCATCTCTTCGCCCGATTGCCGGGTTTCCTCTTCGGCAACCTTGGGGCTGGCGGGCTGCTGCGGGGAACCCTGCCACCCATAGCCTGCCAGACCAAAGAGCAGGATCGCGCCAAACAGCACCCAGCCCTCACGCGGCAAGCGCAAGGCGAAAGCGGCGAGCGCAAAACACACACCTGCAAGCGCGAAAGCCGCGATCCAGCCGATCACGCCTGAGCCGCCTCATCGCTGCCGGAGCCGCCATCGGAGCGCTTGCGCCCGAGCCTTCGCAGCAAAACAAGGAGCACTATGCCAATGAGCAGCGCCGGGATCGCAAACAGCGGCCATGTGGTCGCGGAAACCTCCGGCTGATAGCTCACATAATCGCCATAGCGCTCCACCAGCCAGGCGCGGATCGCTTCGGGCTCTTCGCCTGCGGCAATGCGACTGCGGACCTGATGGCGCATATCGCCCGCCATCGGTGCATCGCTATCAGCAATGCTCTGCGATTGGCATTTGAGGCAGCGCAGCGTCTGCATCAGCGCGGTCGCTTGCGCCTCTTGAGCGGGATCATCGAGCTGTGTGTAGGCATAGGGCGCGGGCGGCACAGCGTTTTGCGCCCATGCAGGCGCCAAAACGGGCACAGCAAGCAGCGCGAGGAGAGCCAGCATCAATCGGATCATGAGCGCGCCTCTTCAAGCTTTTCGAGCAGCAGCGGTACATGCTCTTCGCGGATGTCGCCGATGTGCTGATACTGGATCACGCCCGCCCCATCGATCACGAATGTCTCCGGCACGCCCGACGAGCCCACTTCAAGCTGAATCTCTGACAGATCATCAGCGCCAATGCGGCTGTAGGGATTGCCATAGCGCGAGAGGAACTTTGCCACCGCATCGGGCCGATCGCGAATGGCGATGCCGACAATCTCGACCCCTTGGCGCTCAAGCGCCTCCAGCTGCGGGGCCTCCGCAATGCACGGCAGGCACCAGCTCGCCCAGATGTTCAAAAGCTTAGGCTTGCCATCCTGGAAATGCGCCAGCGTCACACCGGGGCGATCCTGCGTCGCGGGGCGCAATTCAAACTGTGGCAAAGGCTTGCCAATCATCGCGCTGTGAACAAATTCGTCCTTGGGCTGGGTCAGCATGAACGCGGCGAGCCCCGCGAAAAAGAGAAACAGCGCGAGCGGCACAAAATAGAGCGCGCGTTTCATTCCGCTGGCTCCGGTATTGCGCTACCCGAGCCCCCGCCGGCAAGCGCAGCTTCATCCTCGCGGCGCTCGGCCCGAACCC
>JBCBOW010000325.1:0-3125 GCA_039821045.1 Pseudomonadota bacterium | reverse complement strand
GTCTGGCGCCACACAAATGGGCGGATCGCTTCGAGAAATGCGTTGCCGGCCGCGATATCGCCCGCCGCCGCTCTGGCTCGGGTAAAGGCCGCGCGTTCCCATGCGAGCGCTAAACTTTGATAATGGGCGAGCGCTGCATCCTGCGAAACCGCCAACGGGCTGATCTCGCTCGCGGGGCGAAGCCTCAGATCGACGCGCAGGACGTACCCCTCAACCGTGTTCTCCGAGAGGAGTTTGACGATCCGGCGCGCATAACGCTGCGCGGCTTCGCCCGGATCATCGCTAGCGCGCCGCACCAGGATCTCGGGATCGTAAAGGAAGATCGGATCGATATCTGAAGAGTAATTGAGCTCACCTGCACCTTGCTTGCCCAGCGCCAACGCAATGAACCCTTCACTCGTCGCATCATCCACCCGCTCAGAAATCGTCGTGTTGATGGCACGATCGAGCGCGCTGTCAGCAAAGTCGGTGAGCTCTTGTACGACCCGCGCGAGCGGAAACGCGCCGGCAAGATCTCCGATTGCAAGCGCCGTTGCCAGCGCCAGCCTCTCGCGCCGCAATGCAATCGCCGTCGCCTGGCCCGCGCCGCGAGCCTTGGCCCATTGCAACGCTTCTTCACCGCGCCCTTCAGCAAGAAGAGCGGCCAGTTCCTCCTGTCGATCCAAAGCGCGCGCAAGGAACGGCGCGTGGCGCCGCGCTCTTTGTAGTGCGTCTGTCCAATCGGGAGCTTCGCTCATGGCCGGTCAGCCTTGGCGCGCATGTGCAGTTGTCGCAAGCGGCAAGAGCTGTCACACGCCGCCTTCGCTCACAGGCTCTGGAGGAGACACAGCCTATGCCCGCGCTGATGCCGCCCGAATGGGCCCCGCAAGACTGGCTGTGGATTGGCTTTCCGCATCTGGCCGACGAGTGGCCGGGATGGCTCGAGCCCGCGCAAGACCAAATCGCCGCCTTTGCCAATGCCGTTGCGGATAGCGGGCAGAGCGTGCGCTTGCTGGTGCGCGATGCAGTCAATGAACAGCGCGCCCGCACTTTGGTAAGCGAGAAGGTCACGATTGAGCGGCGCATCTATGGAGATATCTGGCTGCGCGACACGGGTCCGCTGATCGTATGGGACGAAGGCCAGCGCGCGGCGCGCCGGTTCGCCTTTGACGGCTGGGGCGGCAAGTATGAGATGCCGGGCGATGAAACGATTGGCGCGCAGCTGGCGCGCGATGCCGGACTTCGCATCAAGAGCTCGCCAATGATCTTGGAAGGCGGCGCGGTTGATGGCGATGGCACGGGAAGGGCGATCACCACCGAGCAATGCCTCCTCAATCCCAACCGCAACCCGGCCATGGATCGCGCAACGATGGAGGCCGAGCTCCGCTGCATGCTTGGCTTTGAGCGGCTCATTTGGCTTGGGCAAGGTCTCATCAATGATCACACCGACGGGCATGTCGACAATCTCGCCCGGTTTGTGGCGCCCGGTCACATCGCGGTGCCGCAAGCGACCGAGGCAAGCGATCCGAATGCTCAGATATACGCGGATGCGGCACGGCGCGCCGAGGCGGCAGGTCTGAGTGTCTCGCGCATTCCCTCGCCCGGGTTGATCGAGCGCGATGACGCGATCGAACCCGCTAGCTATGTCAATTTCGCGATCACGACTCATCTGGTGGTGGTGCCAACATTCGGATCACCACATGATGAAGCCGGGGTGGCGGCCATCGCCGAGCTCTTCCCGGATCGCGCGGCGATTGGCCTTGCAGCAGATGCAGTGCTGGCGGGCGGCGGCGGCTTTCATTGCGCAAGCCAGCAAATGCCCACCTTGCCTGCCCAGTCTTAACCGGTTGTTATGACTTTGGGCCGAAGATCGAACCATGAGCAAAGCTATCGCCTTAACACGGATGATCCGCGACGCTGCCCAAGCGCGCAGCGAAGCGATTACGAGCGGCATTGTCGTGCTCAGCTGCGCGGCTGCCTTGATCCTGGCGCGCCAGCCCCTCCCGCTCTGATAGCAGACCTTTCAGCGTAACTTTTCGAGCCCTTCTCTCGAACGCTCTACCGAGCGCTTTTGGGAGAGATGTGCGATGGCCCGCCTTACGATTTTGCTGAGTTCAACAGTCACCGCTGCGATTCTGGCTCTGGCAAGCCCTTTCAGCCGCAGCGAAGCGCAGCCTTTGCCGACTGGAACCAGCAATGGCCCGGTTTTGCTCGAGCTCTTCACCAGCCAGGGCTGCTCATCCTGTCCGCCCGCGGATCGGCTGGCCGCTAAGCTTGATCAGGAAGATGACCTTGTCGTCCTCTCACGCCCGGTTGATTACTGGGACCGTCTGGGATGGAAAGACACTTTTGCCAAGCCGTCCAACACCGCACTCCAGCGCGCATATGCGAGACGCCGGCTGGCTGGGTATAACGGCGTCTACACCCCGCAAACGGTGGTAATGGAGCCTCGGGCGAAGTGGGATCGGACGAACGCGCGCTGCGCGGCATGATCGCGCAAAATGGCGCAAGCCAAGCTGCGATCCGCGTGCGCTCAGTGCCGGGCAAGGGCTTTGCGCTGGGCCTCGCCGGGAAAGCGGCGAACGAAGCTGAGCTTATCCTCATCGGTGTCTCTTCGCGCGAGGACGTCTCGATTGGTCGCGGCGAGAACCGCGGGCGCACTATCGAATACACCAATGTCGTCCTCGAAGAAGCGGCCATCGCGCGTTGGAATGGCGGCCCGATGAGCTTGCCCGTGCTCGAAAGCGATCTTGCGCGGGTGAGCGGGGACGGAAGGGCGGATCG
This sequence comes from Pseudomonadota bacterium, assembly GCA_039821045.1. Classification (GTDB taxonomy): domain Bacteria; phylum Pseudomonadota; class Alphaproteobacteria; order Sphingomonadales; family Sphingomonadaceae; genus Erythrobacter. The sequence goes on along the minus strand of JBCBOW010000325.1, from coordinate 362 downwards.
GTTTGCTGCTGTCCTGCGCGAGCCCGGTGGTGGCCGCGTGCTTGCAGCGAGTTGGCTGCGCTAGATCAAGCGAACGAGAGCGGCGACAGCGGCCGCGCCCAGCGTGATCCCCACCGCCAGTCGCCAAGCTCTTTCGCTCACCTTGCCAAACGCCAATGAACCGACCCAATTGCCCAGCAACACCAGCGGGAAGAGCGCCAGGCCGAGCGCGATGATGCGCCATTCGAGCACGCCGATCGCGGCACCAGACCCGATGCCTGCCATCGCAGCGATCCCGAAAATTCCGATCATCGAAGCCTTCGCCGTCAACCGAGGCAGCGCGCGTCCGACATAATAGGGCACCACCGGCGGCCCCGGCATGG
>JBCBOW010000324.1:0-3132 GCA_039821045.1 Pseudomonadota bacterium | reverse complement strand
CATGAAGGTCGATTTCTGGCAACTCTCGCGTGACCCGGTTGAAAAAGTGGTCGCCCTCATCGCTCAGCGTGTCGTTGCTCAAGGCGAGCGCCTGTTGATCGTCAGCGATGATAGCGACCAACGCGTTGCTCTATCCAAGGGCCTCTGGAAGGCGGGCCCTCAGTCCTTCCTTGCCAACGGCGAAGCCAGTCAGCCTGGCTCAGAGCGCCAACCGATCCTGCTTTCGCCAGAATGCCAGGCGGCGAACCTCGCCAGTCACGTCATCTTCGCTGATGGACTCTTTCGCGATGCGCCTCAATTCGCGCGCAGCTTTCTTTTGTTTGATGATGCCAGTCTTCAGCACGCTCGCCAGACCTGGAAGGCATTGGATGCGCGCGAGGGGCTGGAGCGCGCCTTCTTCAGGCAAGACAGAGGCAAGTGGGTGAAGGTCGCTTAGGGCTTTGGCCCAAGCGTTGTCTTAGCTCTTGCGTGTCCACGCGCCATGAAAGACAATCGCGCATAAATTTTGGGGAGGGACAACATGCGTAAGATTCACGGATTTGCTGTCGGCGTTCTTGCACTCTCGCTCGCGGCGTGCGGTTCGGAAACTTCGGGCACAATCGAAGGCGAAGATGGCGAGACCGGCGAATACACGATCAACCGATCCACCGGTGAGACGACAGCGACGATTGAGACCGATGAGGGCACAGCGACCCTGCGCTCAGGAGCGAATATTGACGTCGATTTGCCCGGCGGCTTTACCCCGTATCCCGGCGCGAGCGTGATCAGCAACACCGAATTCAGCCAAGGCGATGGGGCAGGCGCGATGTTGCTGTTTCAGACATCCGATAGCCCCGATGCGGTTATCGCGTTTTATCGCCAGCAAGCAGACGATGCGGGCATCACAATCGAGCTTGATGCAAAGATCAATGGGGGCGCGATGCTGGCAGGGGAAAGCGAAGATGGGCTGACTTTCTCGATAAACGCCAATCCTGGCGCCGAAGGGACAAGCGCACAGCTCGCGGTCGGCAACAAGCTCGATTGACGCCAAATGCGCTGCGGCTGAGCGCGCATCCCCGCCGGGGCGAGCCCAGAATGAAGACTTGCCTTGAACCGCCGCGCGGCGGGGGCTAAGGGCGCGCCGGAAATCGGCTGGATGTCAGCTGAGGTTTTTCGCAGCGCACCCGGCTGGGAGCGCTCTTTCACAGCGCTTTGTCTGGCGCCTTAATGCAAGGATACTCTTACGATGGCGGTTACCCGCACCTTTTCGATCATCAAGCCTGATGCCACCCGTCGCAATCTGACCGGGGCAGTCACCGCCATGCTGGAAGAAGCAGGCCTGCGCGTCGTTGCTTCCAAGCGCATCCATATGACGAAAGAGCAAGCCGAAGGCTTTTATGCGGTGCACAAAGAGCGCCCCTTCTTTGGCGAACTGGTCGAATTTATGATGAGCGAGCCAGTGGTCGTGCAGGTGCTCGAAGGCGAAGACGCCGTCACCCGCAACCGCGATATCATGGGCGCGACCAATCCCGCTGATGCGGCTGAAGGTACGATCCGCAAGACGCACGCGCTCTCGATCGGCGAAAACACGGTCCACGGTTCAGACAGCGAAGAAAATGCCGCGATCGAAATCGCGTTCTTCTTCAGCGAAGACGAGATCGTCGGCTGATCCCATTTGAACCTTGGCAAACATCGAAGGGCGCTCCTGATCGGGGCGCCCTTTTTTGTTTATGCACCCGAGGCAAAGCCTCGCAATTGCTCGGCATGCGCTGCATGCGCGCTCCGCGAGTCTGCCTTGGCCATCATGGCTCGCATGGCTCTGAGAGCCTTGTCGCTGAGCGCAATCCCTAGCTCTTTATAGGCGGCTGAAATCGCTGCCTCCCAATCCGCGTTCAGCGCGTCAAACTCAAGATGCGCGATCGGACCCGCCCAACTTGCTAAGGCGGCCTCGCGGCGCGCATCGCGCATGGCGATCTTACGATGCCATTCGGCCTCGATCCAGCTGAGCTGCGCGCTATCGCTTTGGACCGCCATTTGGTTGGCGACGAGCGAAACCGCGCTTTTGTGCACCGCTTCTTTCGACCGGTGGGCAACGATTATGCGCGCTTCGGGAAACTCGGCCAGCAATTCGGGCAGGTTCTCGCTGAACACCGGCACTTTTAGCACGCGGGGGCGGTGCGCATTGCCGCGATGGGCGGCGTCGGTCTGCAACAGCCGCTTGAACTCAGCATAGACAGGCCCTGCCGCGCGCGCCTCGCTGAAAGCGGAATAACTCGGGATGTGCCACTGAGCTTCGTAGATTGAATGGTTGAGCGCGCCTGCCAGCCAGCCCAGTTCTTCTTCCACCGCGCTTGAGGCAATCGGGTGGATCGATTGCAGCCAGGGATTGAGCGAGGAGAGCAATGCGATCTCCGCCGCCCCTTTTGCAAGGCGCAAATCAGGCCGCGCGGGCACCGGGTGGAAAGCATCGCAATAGCGCGTGTGCGAATGGGCAGGGTCAGCGGCGAGCAGCTTGTGAATGCGCGTGGTCCCGCTGCGCATATGGCCGATGATGATGATCGGCGGGGCGAGCGGGGTCGTGAGCAGTTCGGGCTGTTTGTTCCATAACGCTCCCAGTGCAAGGCGATGTTTGATAGTGCGGACAAGCTGGCCATGCGCCATGGTTCGCCCGAGTGCGTTGAGATCGGCTTCCTCGCGCGCTGCTTTCGTTAGCCTCTCAAGCCGCAAGCGAAAATCAGCGGCGTCCTCCTCGCGGCGCCCGCCAAACTCGGCCTCGGATGCGTAACGCTTCGCAGCGATCGCCCAGAGCTCGTCGGCATCCAGCACGGGCGGCGGCATCCAGCCCTTGTCCCAAGCCCGCTCGAGAAAGGCGCTCAGTTTCTCTATCCGAGGGCTGCGCGCCAGCGGGTGCGGGCGAGGGGGGAGGCTGCGCGTGAGGCTCACGACCGCGCCTGTTCAAAACGTGTCGGCGGCATCGAGCAGCTTGGTCAGACGCGCGGGCGCCACGCTGCGCCAGCTCCGCAGCAGCCATTCCTTGACATGGGCCCAATCGACATCGGGTCGATTGAGGATGAGGCCCACCCAACCGCTCGCGCCATAATAAGCGGGTTTGAAATAGGTTTCGGGCTGGCTCTCGACCAGCTCCATCAGCTC
>JBCBOW010000323.1:0-3135 GCA_039821045.1 Pseudomonadota bacterium | reverse complement strand
GGATATCGTTGGCGCCATCTCCCAAAGCGAGGCTGACAGCACCAGCGCCAAGCATTGCGGTTTCATCAGAGAGCACCCGAGCCTTGGTTGATGCATCGCTCACTGGCCCTTCCAATTCGCCGGTAAGCTTGCCGTCCTTCACGCCCAAGCGATTGCCCACCACCCGGTCAAAGCCGAGCTTTTCAGCGACCCGGTCGGCGAAATGGTGAAAACCCCCGGTGACGAGCACGGTGCGCGCGCCCTGTTCTTTCAAAGTCCGGATCAACTCGCGCGCGCCAGGATTGGGCCGAATGCGCTCCTCCAGGCAGCGATCAATCGCGCTCTCCTCAAGCCCCGCCAGCAGCGCGACACGCTCGCGCAAAGCCGCCTCGAAGTCGATCTCGCCCTGCATCGCGCGTTCAGTGATCGTGGCGATCTGGTCTTTGATCCCGGCGTAATCGGCGAGTTCGTCAATGCACTCCTGCCCGATCATGGTCGAATCCATATCTGAGACGACCAGCTGCGGCGCGGCTATGGCAGGGTTGCCGATCAGCCAGTCGCAATCGCCAAAGTGAGCCTCGAGGATGTTGCGCGCGATCCCCGCATCGCCATGCGCAAACTCCAGCTCGATACAGCCGCCCGTCTGCGCTTTGATCGCGGGATAAAACTCAGACCCCCGGCTGGCTGCGGACATAAGCTTTTTGCGGCCAATTTCCCGCTGCCATGTTTCAACCCGCTCGGGCTCTGCTATCAGCCGCGCGATGACCAATGAACTCACTCCCTTGAACAAACCGGTCGCGCTCATTGCAGGGCCGACAGCAAGCGGCAAGAGCGCTGTTGCGGTAATGCTGGCACAAAGCCTCGCTGAAGAGGGCACCACCGGCATCGTGATCAATGCAGACAGCGCTCAGGTCTATGCCGATCTCGCGGTCCTCTCGGCACGGCCGAGCGAAGAGGAAATGGGCGATATCGAGCATCGCTTGTTTGGCGCGTGGGATGGAAGCGAGCCGTGTTCCGCAGCGGATTGGGCCAAACGCGCGCGCGCTGAAATCGAAGATGCGCACCAAGCAGGCGCGGTGCCGATCCTTGTGGGTGGCACGGGCATGTATCTCAAAGTGCTGCTTGAAGGGATTGCGCCTATCCCTGAGATCGAACCGAGCGTGCGCGAAGTGGTGCGCGCCATGCCGACCGAGCGGGCCTATGCGGCGCTCATGATAGAGGACCCGGAGCGCGCAACGCAGCTTGAGCCGGGCGACAGCCAGCGCATCGCCCGCGCGCTTGAAGTCAAGCGCTCCACCGGCGTGACACTGGGCGATTGGCAACTGGCGAAGACGGGCGGCATTGCAGAAGACATCACGCTTTATCCGCTCCTGCTGCTCCCCCCTCGCGAATGGCTTTACCAGCGCTGCGATGCGCGCTTTGAAGCGATGCTGGAGGAAGGCGCCTTGGGCGAAGTGGAGGCTTTGCGTGAGCGCGGCCTTGATCCTGATCTGCCCGTCATGCGCGCCATCGGCGTCCCCGAAATCACTGCTCTGCTCGAAGGGGAAGCCACTCAGGAAGAGACGATCGCCGCCGCCAGCCAAGCGACGCGCAATTATGCCAAGCGCCAGTTTACCTGGTTCCGCCGCCAAACCGATCCCGAGTGGCCGCGCATCGAAATCCCAATCGAATTGGAAAATATCAGCATAGATACGTATTTTGCAGGATTATTACCTCATTAATCGTTGACACGTTACAATGTAACTCGTAGCCAGCATTCAAAGCGGCCATGTCGGTCGTCCTGAACCCATTGGCTTTAGCTCAAAACACGGTTAAACCCCGATAGAAACACAAAGCCCACACCAGAACCAACGCATGAAAAGCACCGGATCATGATTATCGTAGTCGTAGGAACACGCATCGGCTGATCCGGGGTATTTCATCATGTGTGCCCGATCGGCCTGATGCGACCATCCAAGCGCGTCAGGCTTTTTTAGTTTTGGAGAAACATCGTGTCCGCAAACGGACCTGAAATGGCCGCTCAATCCACCGCCCCACGCTCAGGAGCGGCGATCCTTACGCAGGCTCTGATCGATCAGGGCGTCGAGTTCGTCTTTGGCTATCCCGGCGGCGCGGTTTTGCCGATTTACGATGAGCTGTTTGGTGATGAGCGCATTCGCCACATTCTCGTGCGCCATGAAGCGGGCGCGGCGCATGCAGCCGAAGGCTATGCGCGTGCGACAGGGAAGCCCGGCGTGGTGCTCGTCACCAGCGGTCCGGGCGCGACCAATGCGGTGACCGGGATTGCTGATGCGTGGATGGATTCGATCCCGATGGTGGTGATCACAGGGCAAGTGCCGACCAGCTTAATCGGCACCGATGCCTTTCAGGAAGCCGACACAATCGGCATCACGCGCCACTGCACCAAGTACAATTATCTCGTGAAAGACCCGGCAGAACTTGCGGGGATCATCGAGGAAGCGTTTCGTTTGGCGACCACAGGGCGCCCCGGTCCCGTTGTCATCGACATTCCCAAGGATGTGCAGATCGCTGTTCCTTCGCAAGAGCCGCGCAAACACCGCTCCGCCAGCCATCGCGGGCATGCGCAAATGGTCGCCCCGCCCGAGCAAATTGCCGAAGCGATCGAGATGATTGCGAAAGCCGAGCGCCCGATCCTTTACACCGGCGGCGGCGTGATCAATTCGGGCCCTGAGGCAAGCGAGCTGCTGCGCAAGTTTCAGGACCTCACACAGGCGCCCGTCACTTCGACGTTGATGGGCCTTGGATGCTTCCCCTCCACCCATCCCGACTTTCTCGGCATGTTGGGGATGCACGGCACCTATGAAGCCAATATGGCGATGAACCGTGCCGATGTGATGGTTTGCATCGGCGCGCGCTTTGATGATCGGGTGACGGGGCGCTTGGATGCCTTCTCTCCCGGCAGCCGCAAGATCCATATCGACATCGATCGCAGCTCGATCAACAAAACGGTCTCTGTGGAGCTTGGCATTGTCGGCGATTGCGCGACCGTGCTCAAACAGCTCATCGCGGCGTGGGGCGCCAACACCGCGCAGGATCTGGGCGAATGGAAAGCCCGGATCGCCGGATGGCGCGCGCGCGAATGCCTGGCGTACCCCGAAAAATCGGCCAAGCATCCCGAGATGATCATGCCGCAAA
>JBCBOW010000322.1:0-3160 GCA_039821045.1 Pseudomonadota bacterium | reverse complement strand
GGCTGAGAGCAAAGAGCGCTTGCACATCCGTGTCGCTGTCGTGATACCGCTGTGCGCTCACGAAATGTGTGCTCCTTGCAAAGACCTATGCCCGACACTCCCGATCCAATTCCGCGCCCGCTCGATCACCTTGCCGAAATTGCGAGCGAGCGAGGGGTGGGTAAATGCCGAGCGCTCGTGCTGAAGGACCGAACGTTTAACCATGATGAGTTAAGACAGCGTGTGGGCGAAATGGCCGGTTGGCTCGCTAGCCAAGTCAAAGAGCCCGGCGCTAGGGTCGCGAGCTGGGCGGCAAAAGGCGAGTTGACTTGCATATTGCCCTTGGCTGCGGCGCGAGCCGGGCTCATCCACGTGCCGATCAACCCTTTGCTTAAGCGCGCTCAAGCCGCTCACATTCTGAGAGATTGCGAAGCGAGCCTCTTGATCGGCACAAAGGCTCGGCTCGCATCCTTGGCCGATAGTGACTTGCCACCATTGTGCACCATGATCGAAGAGGGCGATGCGCTTACGGCTGCAACGCAGGCTGGGCTTTCGTATGGTCCTTCACAAGCCTCGCCCGATACGCTTGCAGCTATCCTTTACACGAGCGGTTCGACCGGCCGACCCAAGGGCGTCATGCTCAGTCACGCGAATTTGTGGCTCGGCGCGGTGAGTGTCGCGCATTACCTGGGTTTGAGCGATGACGATGTGACCCTCGCGGTCCTTCCGCTTTCTTTCGATTACGGTCAGAACCAGTTGCTATCCACCTGGTATGCTGGCGGATGCGTTGTTCCGCTCGATTATCTGTTCGCACGAGACGTTATCAAAGCCTGTGCCCGGCACCAGATCACGACGCTTGCCGCGGTCCCGCCGTTGTGGGTGCAGCTCGTTGAGGTTGATTGGCCTGGCGACGCATCTCTAGCCCTCAGGCGACTGACCAATAGTGGCGGTGCGCTCACTCTCGAGTTGGTGAAAGCGCTGCGCGCAAAGGCGCCGGATGCTGATCTTTATCCGATGTACGGTTTGACCGAAGCCTTTCGCTCGACCTATCTCGATCCGATGCTGGTTGATACCAATCCAACATCTATGGGCACCGCGATCCCCTTTGCGGAAATCCTGGTGATCAATGATGCGGGCGAGATCGCTGGGCCCGGTGAAGAGGGCGAGCTGGTTCATTGCGGACCGCTGGTGGCGCATGGCTATTGGCAAGATGATGGTCGAACGGCCGAACGCTTTAAGCCTGCTCCAGCGCAGTCTGACTATGGCGGCACGGCGGTTTGGTCAGGGGATCGAGTGCGTCGGGATAGCCAAGGCCTGCTCTATTTCGTCGGGCGCCGCGATGCGATGATCAAAAGCTCTGGTAATCGCATTAGTCCGCATGAGATTGAGGAGGCCGCCATCGCCTCTGAACTTGTCGTTGAAGCGGTGGCGCTGGGCATCCCTGATGAACGTTTGGGCCATGCGATCCATCTTGTGGTGCGCGGGGGGGCATCGATGGAGGAGAGGGCATCGCTATCGAAGCACCTATCGCGCGAACTCCCGGGCTTTATGCAACCGCATGAGATCGACTGGCGCGAGACGCTTCCGCTAAATCCCAACGGCAAGATCGATAGAGCAGCTCTTTACCGCGAGGTCATTGCGAGAAGCGGGGATAAGACGTGAAGGTCAAACCTCTCGGCCCCATCCCGCCTGGTTTTGAGACCATCGAAGGCGAGCTTGGCATCGGTGGAAAGCCTGCGAGCGACTGGGCTGATCAAGCGGGCCGCACACCCTTGTTCGTCTATTCGCGGGCGTTGATCGAGCGCCGCATAGCGCAGCTTCGCAGTGCTCTGCCGCCGCGTATCGGGATCAATTATGCGATCAAGGCCAATCCGATGCCGGAGGTTGTGACGCATATGGACCCGTTGGTGGATGGGTTTGACATCGCCTCTTCCGGCGAACTTGCACTTACGCAGCAGCTGGGATTGGACCCGGCACGGGTTAGTTTTGCAGGGCCAGGCAAGCGTGACGATGAGCTTGAACTCGCGATATCCGCGGGGGTTACGCTGAATTGCGAGAGCGAAGGCGAAGCGGAGCGCGCGCTTTCAATTGGTCAGCGCATCGCAAAGACGCCGCGGATCGCCATCAGGGTCAATCCCGATTTCGAGATCAAAGGCTCTGGGATGAAGATGGGCGGCGGCGCGAAGCCCTTCGGGGTCGATGCAGAGCGCGTGCCGGATCTTGCGCGCATGGTCATCAGCGAAGGGGCCGACTGGCGCGGGCTTCATATCTTTACTGGCAGCCAAGCGCTGAATTCAGATGCTGTAATCGAAGCGCAGTCCAATGTCCTGAATTTGGCTGTGAAACTCTCCGACGATATCGGTAGCCCTCCACCAAAACTGAACATGGGTGGCGGATTTGGAATTCCCTATTTTCCTGGCGATGAGCCGCTCGATCTCGTCGCTGTTGGCGCAGCTTTGACGGATTATGTCGGGAAACTCCCAGACAGCTGGCGCGAAACCGAGCTTTGTCTTGAGCTTGGCCGCTATCTTGTCGGCGAAGCGGGTGTGTATCTTACCCGGATTGTGGATCGCAAAGTGAGCCATGGGGTCACATATCTGATCACGGACGGTGGCCTACATCATCAGCTTGCGGCCTCGGGGAATTTCGGGACTGTAGTTCGGCGCAATTATCCGGTCGCGATCGCGACGCGGTTTGGGGCTGATGCCGATGACTTGGTTAACGTCGTCGGATGCCTTTGCACCCCATTAGACCGGCTTGCTGATGCTGCCCTTTTGCCCAAGGCACAAGTCGGCGATCTCGTCGCGGTGTTTTGTGCCGGTGGCTACGGCGCAACCGCCAGTCCTTCGGCGTTTTTGGGACATGGTCCGGCGGCCGAAATCCTGGTCTGAACTCGGCCGTAGCGGCCTTAATCAAAGGGAAATTCGCTGTCTCATAATGGGATATCGGCGATTTGAGCCCAAGATTACTAACACTATGTTCACCATTTTCAGCGACAAAACCTGGGTCTTCACCCGCCCGGGTGTGCAGGTCGCTCCTGCAAGCATCTCCTGGGTTGGATTGATCTGGCCAAGGATACGTATCGATGCATCACTCGCTGTCTCTTACTCGCTTTGCAACCGGCTCGCCCGTGTAGGCGGCTGGAGGGAGCTCCACGCTCGGACCCGCTGCGCAAGCGACA
>JBCBOW010000321.1:0-3166 GCA_039821045.1 Pseudomonadota bacterium | reverse complement strand
AGGCGCGCTTCAAGACCCGCAATAGTCTGCAACAGCAAATACGTCCGCGCGCCCTCACCCTCATCTGTGCCGACGTGAAGGCGCACATAATCGCGTTCAGCGTCAACCCGGTGCACTTCTTTCACAGCAATCCGCAACAGCTCGGAGCGGTGCGGGACCCACAATTCTTCAAGCCAGTCGCTCTTGGGCCCTGCGCTTTCGGTGCTTCTTGCAATCGCTCGGGTAATTGCTCGCGCCAGTCGCTCCGCTGAAACAGGCTTCAAGACATAGTCGATCGCTTCAAGATCAAACGCTTCGACAGCGAAATGATCATGCGCGGTAACAAAAATGACAGCGGGCGGATTGTCTTGCTCAGCGAAGTGACGCGCGACGCTCAGCCCGTCCATCTCCGGCATCGTCATATCCAGCAGGACCAAATCTGGCTTGAGCTTTTCTGCCAGGCGCAAAGCCGAGGCGCCGTCGCTTGCGGTCCCTACCACTCGAATGCTGTCAATCTCCGCGCAGATGACCTGACAACGTTCCACCGCAAGCGGCTCATCATCGACGATCAGCGTATCTAGCATGGTTGTGATCGGTTGGTCGCTTTCGGCCATCATCTTTATCCTTTACGCGTCAGCGGGATGCGCATCTCTGTCTTGTAACCTCCGGGGACGGGCGATGAGCTGAAACCTATATCGGGCCCGAAGCGCGCTTCCAAACGATCGCGCACATTAGCAAGGCCGATGCCAAACCCGTGCGAGATGCCGTCGGGCACACCGGGCCCATCATCACTCACAGAGATGACGAGCCGATCAAACTCCTCGCGCGCAGCCACTGTGATCGTCACCGCCCGGTTTACAGGCGAGACGGCATATTTGACCGAATTCTCAACAAGCGGCTGAAGGATCATCCCGGGCACGCGCGCATCCGCGAGACCCGGCGGCAGATCAAAGACCGCCCTCAAACGCTCAGGGAAGCGCACCGCTTCGATATCGAGATATTCGCGCTGCAGATCAAACTCATCCTCGAGCCGCACATCCATGGTGGGATCGTCTGCCAGGCTGTGGCGATAGAAACGGCTGATCGACTGAATCATCGCCTCGGCGCGCTGCGGCTTGCCTGTCATCACCAGCGCCGAAAGCGAGTTCAGCGTGTTGAAGAGGAAATGCGGGTTGACCTGATAGCGCAAGGACCTCAGCTCAGCCGCCTTCGCTGCAGAGCGGAACTCCTGCTCGCGCCTCTCTGCCAGCCGTGTCTGTGCGATGGCGAGGATCGCGATATACAAAGCGACCCAAATTAGGAGGATGTAATAGCGCGTTAGCGCGGCATCGATCAGCCCAAACCAAGCCTTGTTTTCTTTGGGCTCTTCGATTGTGAACGTGATGACTTCAGGCTCGTCTGGATCGTAATCCTCACCCTTCTTTTGCGACCATTCGCGCGGCTTAGGGATCTCGGCGAGCAGATTGCCATATTCATCGCGGCGGATCGTGAAACCGCGCTCTTCTGCAAACTTCTCATCAACCTTCTGGCTCAGCGGTTCGAACAAAACGCTGTTCACTTTAGCGATCGACAGCGCGACCGGCATCGCGGCAATCAGGGCGACAGCAATCATCACCCAGCGCTTATGGTGCTCGAACACCCTTAGGACGAGCCACAAGACCAGTGTCATTGCGACAGCAAACAGGCAAACCGTGCTGCGGCGCCAGAAAATCTCGGGCTGCATATCAGGCCACAGCATGAGACCCCGCGCCGAGATCAGCACAAAGTATAGCGCCCACAGCCCGACGACGGACAAAAGGACACTGCGAAACGGGACGCTGACGCGCAAATCGGATGGTCTTGGCAAATTCATGGCGTGTGTATGTCAGATAGCGATCACTAAACGCTCAAGCCAATGACCCGGCTCGGCCGATCATCGGACACGGTGTGCCCTTCATCGAATCATCGCACGCCAGAGGCGCTTAGTCGCGCGGCTTGATCATATCGCGCGGCACGATCCATTCGGCAAACTGCTCTTCCGTCAGCAAGCCGAGCTCAAGCCCAGCCTCTTTGAGCGTGGTGCCATCCGCATGCGCCTTCTTCGCGATCTTGGCAGCGTTATCATAGCCGATATGCGGATTGAGCGCGGTAACCAGCATCAAGCTTTCCTGCATCAGCTTATCGATGCGCGCCGTGTTGGCTTCGATCCCGGTAACGCAGCGATCTGTAAAGCTCACTGCGGCGTCGCTGAGCAAGCGGATCGATTGCAGCACGCTGTAGATCATGACGGGTTTGAAAACGTTGAGCTCAAGATGGCCATGCGAACCGGCAACGCTGACTGTAGTGTGGTTGCCCATCACTTGCGCGCACACCATCGTAAAGGCTTCGCATTGTGTCGGATTCACTTTGCCCGGCATGATCGAGGAGCCCGGCTCATTAGCGGGCAAGGCAATCTCGCCAAGGCCTGAACGAGGGCCTGAACCCAACAAGCGAATATCGTTGGCGATCTTCATCGCTGAAACCGCGACCGAATTGAGCGCACCGGAAAGCTCCACCAGCGCATCATGCGCTGCGAGCGCTTCGAATTTGTTGGGCGCGGTCACAAAGGCATGGCCGGTCGCCTCTGCCACCTGCGCTGCGAACTCCCCGGCAAAGCCCGCTTTCGAATTGATACCGGTGCCCACAGCGGTGCCACCCTGCGCAAGCTCAAGGACACGCGGAAGCGCGCCTCGTACGCGGGCGATGCCATACTCGATCTGCTTGGCATAACCGGAGAATTCCTGGCCAAGCGTCAGGGGTGTTGCGTCTTGCAAATGGGTGCGACCGATCTTCACGATGTCTGCAAACGCTGCGGCCTTGGCGTCAAGCGCGCTGTGCAGATGTTCGAGCGCGGGGATCAGTTGCTCCGCCGCCTCGCTCGCCGCTGCAATGTGCATGGCCGTTGGGAAAGTGTCATTCGAGCTTTGCCCCATATTGCAATGATCATTGGGGTGAACCGGGTCTTTACCGCCAAGAGTGCCGGTTAAAATCTCATTGGCTCGGCTTGCGATCACTTCATTGGCGTTCATGTTTGACTGTGTGCCGGAGCCCGTCTGCCAGACGCTTAAGGGAAACTGATCCGCTAACGTCCCATCGATCACTTCGCTCGCCGCCTGGACGATCGCATTGCCGAGCCGCTCTTCGAGCACGCCCAGCTTCATGTTCGCTT
>JBCBOW010000320.1:0-3173 GCA_039821045.1 Pseudomonadota bacterium | reverse complement strand
TGTAGATGTAATTGCGTTCAACTTCTGTTCTGGTTACAGCCGGGCGCATCATGGCAAAGACCAAGCGGCGATATGTGTGTGCGAATTGCGGGGCGGTGAGCCCGCGTTGGCAGGGGCAATGCCCCGAATGCGGCGAATGGAACACGCTCACAGAGGACGCCCCGGCGACGGTGTTCTCGCAAAAGCATGATCTCTCGCGCGGCGGGCGCGGGATTGAATTCGTCCCGCTCAACAAGCCAACCGAGCTGCCGGTTCGCAAATCGACAGGGCTGGCGGAATTTGACCGCGCGCTGGGCGGCGGGTTTGTGCCGGGATCAGCGGTTTTGATGGGAGGCGATCCGGGGATCGGCAAATCGACGCTGCTGTTGCAAACTGCGGCCACCATCGCGCGCGGCGGGAACGATGTCGTGTATGTCAGCGGCGAAGAAGCCGCCGGGCAAGTCCGCTTGCGTGCGACGCGCTTGGGCGTTGCTGATGCGCCAATTCGGCTCGCTTCGGAAACCTCGGTGCGCGATATCCTGACGACGCTTGGTCAAGGAACGCCGCCTGCGTTGCTGGTGGTCGATTCGATCCAGACAATGCATTCTGACACGATCGAGGGCGCGCCCGGCACCGTAAGCCAGGTGCGCGGCTGCGCGCTGGAGCTCATCCGCTTTGCCAAGGAGAAGGGCACCGCGCTTGTGCTTGTCGGCCATGTGACCAAAGACGGCACCATCGCCGGCCCGCGCGTGCTTGAACATATGGTCGATGTGGTGATGAGCTTTGAGGGCGAGCGCAGCCATCAATATCGGATTTTGCGCGCGCTGAAGAACCGCTTTGGCGCGGTCGATGAGATCGGTGTCTTTTCGATGGCGAGCGAGGGGCTCGAAGAGGTGGCAAACCCCTCGATGCTGTTCCTCTCAGGCCGGGATCAGCCGCTCGCAGGAAGCGCGGTCTTTCCTGCGTTGGAAGGCACCAGGCCGGTGCTGGTTGAGATACAGGCGCTGATTGTGCGCTTGCAATCGGGCGCAACGCCGCGCCGCGCGGTAGTGGGCTGGGATAATGGGCGCCTCGCCATGCTGCTCGCGGTGCTCGAATCGCGCTGCGGGCTCAATTTCAGCTCTGCGGAAGTCTATCTCAACATCGCGGGCGGCTATCGCCTTGCAGACCCGGCCGCGGATCTGGCTGTGGCAGCAGCGCTCGTCTCCGCGCTGGCGGACAAGCCCTTGCCAGACAAATCGGCATGGTTTGGAGAAGTCTCGCTCGCGGGGGAAATACGCCCGGTTTCGCATTCCGACCTTCGCATCCGCGAGGCGGCCAAGCTCGGCTTTACGCGCGGCTACGGTCCGTCGGATGGTAAGCTCGGTTCAACGAACCTGAAATACCAAGGCCTAGGACAACTCGCGAACCTCGTTGACCAGGTGATGGCCAACGCATAATTCGCACCCATAGATATGGCAGCGTTTGACATCATAGTTTTGGTCTTGGTCGCGATTGCAGCGATTGCGGGCTTTATGCGGGGGCTTGTGCAAGAGGTGCTCTCGCTGGCCGCGTGGATTCTGGCTGCTTTCTCGATTTATTACCTGCACGGTCCACTGACCGATGCTTTGCGCGGCTATTACAACGCGGAGCCGGCGACGCCGTTGCTCGCTTTCGTGCTGCTGTTGCTCATCCCCTATGCGGCGATGAAAGTAATCGCGTCCAACGCTGGCGAAGCTTCACGCGGCTCCATTCTGGGCCCGATTGACCGCGTGCTCGGCTTTGGCTTTGGAGCAGTCAAGGGCACGCTCATCGTGGTGTTTGCTTTCTCACTTCTGGTGATGGGTTTTGATCAGACCTGGGGCGAGAAGGGTCGACCAACATGGATCACAACCGCGCGGTCATACCCCGCTGCTGATGCCTTTTCGCGCCAGCTCGTTCAGATGATTGCAGAGCGGCGTGCAGCGCTTCGGCGCGCGATGGAGGAAGAAGCTGAGGCCGAAGCGCAGTGACGACAGCAAGCCCCACAACGAAGCTCTACACGCCCAAGCTCCTTGGCCTTTCCACTCAGCTCGCGCTTTACCCCTTGGACGACGCCTTCGAAGCGGGGGCAGAGATGCGCTCAGCTGTGTGCGGCAGCACGATAGAGATTGGGCTGGAGCGCGATGAGCATGGTGCGGTGAGGCGCATCGGTATGCGGCTATCGGCCTGCGCTATTGGTCAGGCATCAGCGGCGATTATGGCGGGCGGCATCGCCGGTGCTCGCCGCGAGACCATCGAGGCGATGGTTCGCGCGGTTGAGCGGTGGCTGAATGAGGATGGTGCGCTGCCTGATTGGCCTGGCTTTGCCGATTTAGAAGCAGCACAGGACCATCGCGGCCGCCATGGCGCGTTGCTGTTGCCGTGGAACGCTGCGCTGCAAGCGCTTTCTTAGCCCGAAATTGCGCGCTAACACCTGGGCGCAGCGCCGCCCAAAGAAGCGGCGCGAGGTTGAAACATGGGGTATTATGTCAGCAAGTGTTGCAGGGACGGAAGCCGGCGCGCTCGCAGCGCGCGAGCCTTCCGAAAAGGAAGTCCGTCTCGTTATCGGCGCATCGAGCGCAGGCACCATCTTTGAATGGTACGATTTCTTTATCTACGGAACGCTCGCGTATATTCTCAAGGATGCGTTTTATAACGTTGATAATGATACCCTCGGCTTGCTGCTCGTCTGGTCGACCTTTGCCGTTGGTTTCGCGTTTCGCCCGATCGGCGCCATTCTGTTTGGCTTTCTGGGCGATAAGCTGGGGCGCAAATACACCTTTCTGGTCACAGTCACGCTGATGGGCATCGCGACCGCGGGCGTTGGCTTTATCCCGACGGTTGACCAGATCGGGGTGGCCGCTCCCATAATCGTGATCGTTCTGCGCGTTCTTCAGGGATTAGCGCTGGGCGGTGAGTATGGAGGCGCGGCGATCTATGTTGCCGAACACGCGCCGCCAGAAAAGCGCGGCCTTTACACAAGCTTCATCCAAGCGAGCGTTGCGGGTGGATTTGTGCTTTCGATCATCGTTGTGCTGGCATGCCGAGCGTTGATCCCGGCGGAGGATTTCGAAGCGTGGGGCTGGCGCATCCCGTTCCTGCTCGCCGGACCCATGGGCCTGGTCGGTCTCTACCTCCGGTCTCGGCTGGCGGACTCGCCCATCTTCCTGGAGCTGGAGGAGGCCGGGCACGCC
>JBCBOW010000319.1:0-3177 GCA_039821045.1 Pseudomonadota bacterium | reverse complement strand
AGACAATCGCGCCCAGCAGCAGTCCCGCAGCTAGCCAGCCAATCGCAACGCCCATCAGCACCACTGAGACAGCGGAGAGGAATACGCCAAAATCGCGCGCGTCCTCGCGGCGCATCCGGCCTGTTGGCAGCGGGCGGTTCGCAGTCCGCTTCATGCCGGCATCAATATCCGCTTCCCACCAATGGTTGAGCGCCGCTGATCCCCCGGCCCCCATCGCGATTGCGAGTATCGCAGAGAAAGCGAGCACAGGGTGAAGCGAACCGGGCGCCGCCAGCACACCGCAGATCGCGGTAAAGATCACCAGCGTCATCACGCGAGGCTTGGTAAGCGTGAAGAAATCACGCCAGTCAGCGGGGAGCGCCGCTGAGCCTTGGGTGGTCTGTGTGGTTGCGTTCATAGTCGGTCTGTCTGTTTGCCAAAGGAGCGCGCCTCGAAAGACGCGCCCCCCCTATATTCCGTTTCATCAGGGTGCGCTGGCTCGCCCACCCTTCAAGGCCGCGTTATTCCGCCGGTTGAGCAGCGGGGCGATGATCGTGGTAATCGTGATGATCCTCGATCACCGGCAGCGTTTCAAACTGGTGGAACGGCGGCGGGCTCGGCAGCGTCCACTCCAGCGTCGTTGCCCCCTCGCCCCACGGATTGTTCCCCGGCTGGCGGCCAGCCATGAAGGCGTAAGCGATGTTGACGAAGAAGAAGAGCATCGAGGCGGCCGTGATGTAATAGCCGTAGGTGCTGATCTCGTGCCAGAAGGTGTAAGCCTCAGCATAGTCCGGATAGCGGCGCGGCATGCCCTGCAGCCCAAGGAAGTGCTGCGGGAAGAACACGACGTTGACGCCCACAAAGAAGGTCCAGAAGTGCAAGTGCGAGAGCAGTTCGGAGTGCATCCGACCGCTCATCTTCGGGAACCAGTAGTAGAAGCCAGCGAACATCGAGAACACCGCGCCCATCGAGAGCACGTAGTGGAAGTGCGCGACCACATAATAGGTATCGTGCAGGTTATCATCGACGCCGCCATTGGCGAGAACCACGCCCGTCACACCGCCCACGGTGAAGAGGAAGATGAAGCCCAGCGACCAGACCATCGGCGATTTAAACTCGAGGCTACCGCCCCACATCGTCGCGATCCAGCTGAAGATTTTGACGCCGGTCGGGACAGCGATGACCATCGTCGCGGCGGTGAAGTACATCTTTGTGTTCACGTCGAGGCCGACGGTATACATGTGGTGCGCCCACACGATGAAGCCCACCACGCCGATCGCAACCATCGCGTAAGCCATGCCGAGATAGCCAAACACAGGCTTGCGGCTGAACGTCGCGACGATCTGGCTGATCATGCCGAAGCCCGGCAGGATCATGATGTACACCTCAGGGTGACCGAAGAACCAGAACAGGTGCTGATACAGCACTGGATCACCGCCACCTGCAGGATTGAAGAAGGTGGTTGAGAAGTTACGATCCGTGAGCAGCATGGTGATCGCGGCCGCGAGAACCGGCAGCGCGAGCAGCAGCAGGAAGGCCGTGACCAGCACCGACCACACAAACAGCGGCATTTTGTGCAGGGTCATGCCCGGCGCGCGCATGTTGAAGATCGTGGTGATGAAGTTGGTTGCACCAAGGATCGAGCCAGCGCCCGCCAAGTGCAGCGAGAAGATCGCGAAATCGACCGCAGGGCCAGGCGAACCGCTGGTTGAAAGCGGCGCATAGACCGTCCAGCCAGTGCCCGCGCCGGGGCCAGAGCCGCCGGGAACGAACAACGAAAACAGCAGGCTCACAAAGCCCGCCACAGTGAGCCAGAACGAAACATTGTTCATCCGCGGGAAGGCCATATCGGGCGCGCCGATCATCAGCGGCACAAACCAGTTGCCAAACCCGCCGATCATCGCAGGCATCACCATGAAGAAGACCATGATCAAGCCGTGCGCTGTGATGAAGACATTCCACATGTGCAGCGCCGTGTTGATATCGCTCTCGCCGCCCATAAAGCCGGCCCACCACTGCAGATACTGAATACCCGGCTCAGCCAGCTCAACCCGCATGATGCCCGAGATCGCGCCGCCGATAATCCCGGCGAAGATCGCGAAGATCAGATAGAGCGTGCCGATATCCTTGTGGTTGGTCGACATGAACCAACGGGCAAAGAAGCCGGGCTTGTGATCCGCATGCGCGTGATCATCGTGGTGGGCTTGGAAACCTTCAGCTGTGGTGGCCATGATCTATCGTCTCTCGGTTTCTTGTTTCGTGTCAGTGTCAGTTACGCAGCGTCTTGGGCAACGGCTTCGGCATCATCAGCGGACGCTTCTTCGCTCGTCGCAGCGGCATCCGCCTCGCCAGCCTGTTCATCGCCCGGCACAGTCCCGCCCTGTTCGCGAACCCATGCCTCAAACTTCTCCATCGGCAGCGCTTCAACCGAAATCGGCATGTAAGCGTGGCGCGATCCGCACAGCTCAGAGCACTGACCGTAATAAACGCCCTCGGGAATGCCTTCGATCAGCTTTTCATTCAAACGACCCGGAACAGCGTCCTGCTTGAACCAAAGCGAGGGGACTGCGAACGCGTGGATCACATCAGCGCCCGTGGTCTGAATGCGAAGCGGTGTATCCGCGGGCACGACCATGCGATTGTCGACAGCGAGCTTGGCCGGTTCACCATTGGCGAGCGCGTCAGCATCCTCGAGCATGTTCGAGACCACTTCAAAATCGCCGTGGTCCGGATATGTGTAGCCCCAATACCATTGATACCCCGTCGCTTTGATCGTGATCGCATCCTCAGGCGGCGTCTCATATTGACGCGCAAGCAGCGTGATCGAAGGCACAGCGATAACAACAAGGATCAGCACCGGAACGATCGTCCAGACAACTTCGATCATCGTGTTGTGTGTAGTTCTTGAAGGCACCGGATTGGCTTTCCGGTTGTAGCGCGCAATCACATACAGCAGCAGACCAAGCACAAACAGGCTGATTACGGTGATAATCGGCAGCAGGATGTAATCATGCATGCCCAGCGCGTAAGCGCCCGTCTCGGTGTACTGATCCTGGAACGTCATGCTCTTGAGCGCATCGTCCTGATACGATGTCGGCATGCCTTTGCCTTCGGTCGGCGCCATACGCGTGTAGGCCGGCTCGGCAGCGTCCACCTCAACCGCCTCAACGGGAGCGGCGACTTCCGCTTCTTGGGCGC
>JBCBOW010000318.1:0-3183 GCA_039821045.1 Pseudomonadota bacterium | reverse complement strand
GCGAACACGGTCTATGTGGCGCTCGATAACCACAAATATGGCGATTACAAACCGTACCTGCTCAAGAGCACAGACCGGGGCCGCACATGGCGCTCGATCGTGGGCAATATTCCCGATCGGCACTTGATGTGGCGGATTGTGCAGGATCACAAGAACCCGAACCTGCTCTTCACTGCTACCGAGTTTGGCATCTATTTCTCGCTCGATGGCGGGGCCAAGTGGGTCAAAATGACGGGCAAAGCTCCGACTATCTCGTTCCGCGATCTCACGATCCAGCGGCGCGAAGATGATTTGGTCGCAGCAAGCTTTGGGCGCGGCTTCTTCATCGTTGACGATATTTCGCCGTTGCGCGAATTGTCTGAGGCAAGCCTTGACACCGAAGCGATGCTGTTTCCGGGGCGCAAAGCCTGGTGGTACATCGAGCAGCACCCGCTCGCCTTCGACGCGGGCGGCTCGCAGGGGCATGGCTATTACCGGGCACCCAATCCACCGTTTGGCGCGAACTTCACCTACTATCTTGCAGACGACATCAAGTCTCTGAAAGAGCAGCGTGAGGAGCGCGAAAAGCCAGCCAGCAAAGCAGGCACGGACACCCCGTTCCCCGGCTTTGATGCGATCACTGCCGAGCTTCAGGAAACCGCTCCCATGATTTGGCTCACTGTGCGCGATGCCGATGGCAATGTCGTGCGGCGGATCAAGGGCGCAGCGAAAAAGGGCTTCCACCGCGTCAATTGGGATCTTCGCTATCCGGCTACTGATGTTGCGCGACCGGTCGGGCCCAGCGGCGAGGAGCCAGCTGGCTTCCTGGTGAGCCCCGGCCAGTACACCGTTTCAATGTCGAAGCGCGTGCGCGGTGTGACGACACAGCTTGTCGCAGCAAAGCCTTTCACAGTCGAACCGCTGCGCGCGGGTGCAATGCCGCAGCAAGGCGATGCCCACGAATTCTGGGCTGAGATTGCTGCCTTTGATCGGTCCGTCACAGCGCTTGCGTCAACGCTTGGGGAAGTCGAGAAGAAGATCGGCCTGCTCAAGATCGCGGCGGAGCGTGCGCCGGGCGGCGATCCCGCAGCGCTCGACAATCGCTGGCAGTCGATCCGCACGGAGGCGAACGCACTCGATGCGCTGCTCAATGGCAACAAAGCGCGCAACGTGCTCTCCGAGCGCACCCAGCGGACCGTCCGCAGCCGTCTGGGCGTGATCATGACCGGGCTGTTCGGATCGACCTATGGCCCGACCCAGACGCACCGCGAACAGCTGGGCTATGCCAAAGCCGACTTCACCGCGATCCGCGATCGGATGGACACGCTTGTGACCTCGACGATCCCGGCATTCGAAGCCGAGCTCTTGGCTGCGGGCGCTCCCTACGTACCGGGCGGGAGGCTGCCCCAAGCGCAATGAATTGGAAGAAGCTGTGGCGCCAGGTTCATTACTGGCTCTCGCTGGCGGTGTTTCTGCCAGCTGGATTGATGTTCTTTGCGGGCGGGATGCTGATGCTCAAAAAGGAGGTGGAGTGGATTCAACCCTCCACCGAGAGGGGCGCAGTTTCTGATGCGATACCAGCGGCGAGCTTCGAAGCGATGCTCGCCGCTGCTCGCGAGCATCCTGAGGCTGGCATCAAGGAATGGTCGGACATAGACCGCATCGATCTGCGCGTGGGCAAAGGTATAGCCAAACTGCGCGCCAAATCGGGCTGGGAAGTGCAAATCGACACAAGCACCGCTGAAGTGCTGAAAGTTGCCTATCGCCGCTCGGACGTGATCGAGAGCCTTCATGACGGCTCGTTCTTTTCCGATGCGGTGAAGCTCTACATCTTCCTGCCAACAGGCGTCCTCTTGCTGGTGATGTGGGGCTCTGGGATCTACCTTTTCCTGCTCCCGCGCATGGCGAAGGCCAGGAAATCCGCGCAGAAGAAATCCGCAGGCGCGAAACAAGCGCGCCCCAGCAGCGTATAATACCCCAAGTATCATGATGGAGATTCCCATGCGCCTCGCATTCGGCACGGCTGCTGCCACCCTCGCTTTTGCTATGACGCCGCTCGCCGCGCAGGAGAGCCAGGAGGCGACCCCGCTCGAAGAGCAGATCGGGGCTGGTGGGCGAGCGGTTGGCGCAAACTGGGCGCGCACGCCGGTCTATGCGCAACACGGTATGGCCGCGACCGCACAACCTCTGGCGACGCAGATCGCGCTCGATATCCTTAAAGCGGGCGGCAATGCCGTTGACGCAGCTATTGCGGCGAATGCAGCGCTAGGCCTGATGGAGCCGACGGGCAACGGGATAGGCGGCGATCTTTTTGCGATCATCTATGACCCCAAAACCGACAAACTCTATGGCATCAATGGTTCTGGTCGCAGCCCTTCGGGCCAGACACGCGACGACCTCAAAGCCAAGCTGGGTGACCGCACGTCGCTGCCTTCGGTCGGCGTGCTTCCAATCACTATTCCGGGCACGGTTGATGCGTGGTTTGCGATGCATGAACGCTTTGGTTCGGCACCCATGAGCGATATCCTTGCCCCTACCGTCAAATATGCGCGCGAGGGTCACCCACTGGCCCCTGGTATCGCCCGTGGCTTTGGTGCAAACCTGCGTGGGTTTGAACGCCGGCGCGAGAGCATCTCGTTCGAGTTTGACAATGCGCGTGCGACCTATTTTGCAAATGGCGCACCCGAGGCGGGTGATCTCTTTAAGAACCCCGATCTGGGCGATACGCTTGAGCGCATCGGGAAGAACGGCCGCGACGAGTATTATGAGGGCGAGACCGGCAAGATCATCGTCGACTATCTGCGCGCCAATGGCTCTGCTTTCACCATGGCAGACTTTGCCAACCACAAGAGCGAATGGGTTGAGCCTGCCTGCGCTGCCTATCGCAATGGTTTCGAGCTGTGCGAATTGCCGCCGAACGGTCAGGGCTTTGCCGCGCTGCAAATGGTCAATATCCTCAAGAATGTCGATCTTGCTCAATGGGAGCGCGGCAGCCCCGAGGTCATTCACTACATCACAGAAGCCAAGCGCCTGGCCTATGCCGATGTTGCGCGCTTCTATGCTGACCAAGACTTCGCTCAATTCCCGATGGATCTGCTGACGGAGGAATACGGCAAGGCGCGCTTTGCGCTGATCGATCCCGCAAAGGCAACGCCTGAATTCGGCCCCGGCGAACCCAAGCTCGAGGGACCGGGGGATACGACC
>JBCBOW010000317.1:0-3203 GCA_039821045.1 Pseudomonadota bacterium | reverse complement strand
TCGGCGCCGAACTTCGTCGCCGTTCGACAGCGCCTTTGTAATTGCATCGAACACACCTTCGACAGCACTTGAGGCATCATTTTTTGATAGACCACTGGTTTCGGCAACTGAACTGATCAAGTCATTTTTGTTCATCGTGTGAACCCCTCATCTTTAACACTACTTATTCGGTGAATCGCCTCCCCGAGAAAAATCAGATTGAGCCCTTTTTCGGGGTGCTGTCAAAGGCAAATCGGGCTAAAAATCGCAGAATTCAGGCCCATTGCGGCGGTTTTGTACAAAACCGTGTCTATGCTGCAATGATACCACCACGCCCTCCCTTGCCATAAGGACCGCAGCAGCACCCTCACGTGCCGTTCAGCGAATCTCTGACCGCGCCGCGCTCTAGCGGATCAATGCGCGGTTGGCACGTCTGTTTGCGCACCAGTTTGCGATCCAACCCCCCCAGGCTGGCTGGCAAGATCATCAGCCTCGCTCCATTCGATTGGCGCAGGAAGATCGACCAACGCGTGTTCGAGCACCTGATCAACGTGGCTCACCGGGATGATCTCCAGCCCGTCTTTGACGTTCTGAGGGATTTCCGCGAGATCCTTGACGTTTTCTTCCGGGATCAAAACGGTTTCGATCCCACCGCGCAAGGCTGCGAGCAACTTCTCCTTGAGACCACCGATCGCAAGCACCCGGCCCCGCAAAGTCACCTCACCAGTCATCGCCACGTCAGGGCGCACCGCTGATCCGGAAAGGGTCGAAACGATAGAGGTCACCATGCCAACGCCCGCGCTCGGTCCGTCCTTTGGAACAGCGCCTTCGGGCAAGTGAATGTGGACATTCTTGCGCTGGAACAAGCTCGGCTTGATCCCATAGGCCGGCGCCCGGGATTTAACGAAGCTGAGCGCTGCGGCGACGCTTTCATTCATCACATCGCCAAGCTTGCCCGTCGTCTTGATTTCGCCTTTGCCCGGCGTGGTAACGCTTTCGATCGTTAGCAACTCACCGCCCACACTTGTCCAAGCAAGCCCGGTGACCGCGCCGATCTGCGGCTCATCCTCGCTCATGCCGTGCTTGAATTTGCGCACGCCTGCAAACTCACCAAGGTTTTCAGGCGTGATCGTAACCGACGTCGCTTCCTTCTCGAGGATTTTGCGCAGGCTCTTGCGCGCCAATCGAGCGATTTCGCGCTCCAGCGTGCGCACCCCAGCCTCGCGCGTGTAATACCGGATCAAATCGCGCAAACTCTCTTCGGTGAGTTCAAACTCACCCTTCTTGAGGCCATGCTGCTTCACCTGTTTGCGGATCAGATGGCGTTGCGCGATCTCGACTTTCTCGTCCTCGGTGTAGCCTTCGAGCCGGATAATCTCCATGCGATCAAGCAGCGGTTGAGGCAGGTCCAGACTGTTCGCGGTGGTGACGAACATGATGTCGCTCAAATTGAGATCGAGCTCGAGATAGTGATCCTGGAACTTGTCATTCTGCTCAGGATCAAGCACCTCCAACAGCGCGGATGCCGGATCGCCGCGGAAATCCTGACCAAGCTTGTCGATCTCATCGAGCAGGAAGAGCGGATTGCTCGTTCCGGCTTTCTTCAGATTGTTGACGATCTTGCCGGGCATTGAACCTATGTAAGTTCGGCGGTGCCCACGTATCTCCGCTTCGTCCCGAACTCCGCCCAAAGACTGGCGCACAAACTCGCGCCCTGTGGCCTTGGCGATAGACTTGCCAAGCGAGGTCTTGCCGACGCCCGGAGGGCCGACCAGGCACAAAATCGGCCCTTTCAGCTTGTTTGTCCGGGCCTGCACAGCGAGATATTCGATGATCCGGTCCTTGACCTTCTCAAGACCATAATGGTCCGCATCAAGGATCGCCTGCGCCTTGCCGATGTCTTTCTTGACGCGCGACTTCTTGCCCCAAGGCAGGCCGAGAAGCACATCAAGATAATTGCGGATGACAGTCGCCTCCGCGCTCATCGGCTGCATGCCTTTCAGCTTTTTCAGTTCCGCTCTGGCCTTGGTCTTGGCTTCCTTTGAAAGCTTGGTCTTTTCGATCTTTTCGGTGAGTTCGGCGATCTCATCGCCGCCCTCATCATCGCCGCCGCCAAGCTCGCTCTGGATCGCTTTCAACTGTTCATTGAGATAATACTCGCGCTGGGTCTTCTCCATCTGGCGCTTAACCCGGCCGCGGATCTTGCGCTCGACCTGCAAGACCGAGAGTTCCCCCTCCATAAAGGCCATGACCAGCTCAAGCCGCTTGAGCGGATCAGCCTCGCTCAGCAGCGATTGCTTGTCTGAAACCTTGGCATTGAGCGCGGCTGCAATCGTATCGCCAAGCTGGCCCGCATCATCGACTTCGCCAAGCTCAACAGTGTTCTCTTCGCCAAGCTTCTTATTGAGCTTCGCATACTCGCCAAATTGCTCGATCACTTGCCGCATCAAAGCGGTGACCTCGCTTCCGGCGACGGTCTCAAGCTCAAGCATTTCAACCTCGGCAAGAACGTAGTTATCCTCAGTTCGCAGCGATGAAAGCTTGGCGCGGTTGGTCCCCTCGACAAGCACGCGCACTGTGCCGTCCGGCAGCTTGAGCAGCTGAAGCACCTGCGCGACGACGCCCACATCATAGAGTTCATCGCCCTCCGGATCATCGGTGCTCGGATCAAGCTGAGCGAGCAGAAAGATATCCTTCGAGGCCTCCATCGCCGCTTCAAGCGCGGCTACCGATTTCTCGCGGCCGACAAAAAGCGGAACAACCATGCCAGGAAATACGACGATGTCGCGAAGGGGAAGAAGCGGAAAGTGCTGTGTCATCTATTCAAATACCCTTGGCCGCCATTGGGGCGCGCCACCGCCGTAGGATATGGGTGCAGCTGCGCGCCTCGCAATGGGTAGGGCAGGATAGCTGTGGACGGGGTGTGGTCGACTTGCCCCTGTTTGCTGGCGCAGGCTCAGCTCATGCCCGGCAGGTTAAAGCCCGGAGGCAATCCCATCGAGCCCTGCATTTCCTTCATCTGCTCAGCCGAAACGCGATCGGCCTTGTCGCGCGCATCGTTAAACGCTGCTGTCACAAGGTCCTCGACGATGTTCTTCTCTTCCGGCTTCATCAGGCTATCATCGATGCTGACGCCGATAATGCGGCCCTTGGCCGTGGCGCGCACTTTGACCAAACCGCCACCAGCAGCGCCCTCCACCTCGATCGAATCGAGCTTCACTTGC
>JBCBOW010000316.1:0-3214 GCA_039821045.1 Pseudomonadota bacterium | reverse complement strand
TCGAAGTGGGGCTTGCTGCGCTCTTACCCTGCTTTTGGATTTACCGCGAGGTCGGGCGGGCCATTCAGGCGCAAGCGGATGGCGCCAACCCCTATCGCGCCTGGATCGACACTTACGCGGGCGAAGACTTCGCCGAAGCGGTCGATCAAGTGATCGCGACCATCGACGGCGTGGCCGCCGAGTGTTCGCGGCGCAGCATCGAGCGCATGCATTTGGCCTACCGTCGCTCAGCGCAGCTTGAATGGATGTTCTGGGACAGCGCGTATCGGTTGGAGGGTTGGCCGGTCTGATGCGCGAAGCACTCAAGAGCCTATTGATTTCCGCAGCGCGTGGTGGGCGTCCGCTGAACTATGTCGATGTGGCGAATGCGCTTGCGCTGCAACCGCCGCACACAATCCATCGCGCGTCGCTCTTGATTGAGGATTTGATGCGCCATCAGGCCGCAAGCGATGAGCCGCAACTGGCGAGTTTCGTGGTGTCAAAGGCGAGGCCGGGTCTTCCTGCGCCAGGCTTCTTCGAGCTGGCGCGCAAGCTTGGGCTGTATGAAGGTCGTGACGACGAACCGGATGCGAAAGCCTTTGTCGAGAATGAGCGCGCGCGATGCGCGCAGATCTATTCATCGAGCGAGTGAATCACCGAGACACTCGGTGATTCAGTTTATGCGTTGGACGCGTTGCCACATGTCCTTCCAGAGTGGCTTGCATGAGCAAGCCCTACGAATGTCGCGAGCACTGGCAGGCTGTCGATAACGCGCAGAATATCGCGCGCGATTATCGTCTGACAGCGACGCCCGATCTGTTCGGTTGGACTATTGTCGAGCGCCAATGGGGACGTATCGGATCGAGAGGACAGAGCGTTCGTGACAGCTTTCCAGATGAGGCAAGCGCGAGACGCTTCGTGCGCGCCATCAGACAACGCCGTGCGAGCGCGCAGGAGCGAATTGGCGTGGCTTATCGTCCGATCCATGATGCGCTGCCGTCGCGCGGCAACTCATAGCGAGGCTGGCTTAATTCCAACGTGTGGGAAGGTGAGGGGAGGGGGATACTCTCACTGATAGTCCAAGTGTGGCACGCGGGGTTGGCGCTCCGTCAAGGATCCGCGGTTCCCCCAATTTTCACGAGCGCCTCTGTCTCGCTTGCGCTCGCGAGGCCCACGAGAAAATCGGCTCCCCCACGGCCCGCTTCGCGGCGTCGGGCGATGCCCGGCGTCCCTGACCTCGCTGACCGCCGCGTGCCTCTTTTGAGATGTCATCAAGACGATGACGATTTCAAAGTGGAGGATATTCCCATGACTACTTTTGCATCTTTCGAAGAACTCGCAAACGCACGTATTGCACAAGCTGACGAGCGGTCAGGCACAACACAGACCTATGACGGAGCCTTTGTCGAACCATCCGATATGGCCAAGCTTTCGATCGTCGATGAGCCGGTTCATTCCGACATGCCTGATCCCGACATGGCGCGCCGCGCGGTCGAGATGGCGATCGGGACGATCTTCGATGTTCTGAAGGATACGCGCATGGAAGAATTCGCGCGGCAACTTGCCTGGGGCATGGTCAATTCGTTTCACATGACCGCCCGGATTGCAGAAGGACGCGAAGACGAAGCGGCGAAGAAGCTAGGCGAGCTGGCGCGCAATTTCGATCCATCGGAAATCTA
The DNA here is from genome assembly GCA_039821045.1 of Pseudomonadota bacterium. GTDB lineage: Bacteria > Pseudomonadota > Alphaproteobacteria > Sphingomonadales > Sphingomonadaceae > Erythrobacter. The sequence goes on along the minus strand of JBCBOW010000316.1, from coordinate 1,556 downwards.
CGCCCACGAGCTCGAAGAAACCCAGATGCTCTGCCAGACCTTGCAAGGATGCAGAGAAGCTTTGGAAGCAATGCGCGACCATGCCGCCGATGTTTACCGCGTCGAGACCGGCAAGCCCTTCACCGCCACGCGGGGAAGTCAGGCGAGCAAGAACGGCGTCACCGCAAGCCAGGTGCAAGCGCGCGACTTTTTGGCCTCACGCGCCAAGGAACGCCGAGCGCAATTCACGCCCGAAGGTCCGATGGTCGTGGTCTCGGGCGGACAGGATGGCTGGCACGATCACACCATGGTCTGGGCGATGCTCGACGAAGTTAAAGCGCGCATTCCGAACATGGTTCTGGCCACAACCGGCATGCGCAAGGGCGTCGATGCGATGGCCTGTGCTTGGGCTCAAGCGAACACAGTCAACGCGGTGCTGTTTGTGCCGGATCGCAAGCTTGGCAAGCGGGCGGCCTTTGTGCGCAACGAGAAGCTTGTGAACATGCGCCCGGTCGAAGCGATCGTGTGCGAAGGCTCTGGTGTCCAGGCCAATCTCGCGCAGCGCCTCCGCGCCGCCGGCGTGCCGCTGCACATTCGCCGGATTGCCGATCAACGAAGCGCTCGGGTCAATGCCTGAGTGCTTCTTGCGGGAGGCCTTCGCATCTTGCGGAGGTCTCCCTTTTTTGTGCTGCAAGAGTGCGCGCTTCATCGCCGATGGAACGCGTGTTTCTTCTGTAGTGCAGGGCGGCGCGTCAGGGGCATCGAACCCCTGCCGCGCCGATCGGGATGGCCTGCTTTGGCAGGCGAGATTTAAGAGCCATTCAGGCGCTTGATAGCCGTCTCCGGCTTCAGCTTTGCGGCCGCTTCAAGGATTGCAAGCGCGTCCTCCTTGCCAAGCGATTTGATCGCCTTGTCGAGGTTCTTTTCGAGCTCTTCGGCTTCGAGTTTTGCGATCAGTTTTTTCTTCTCGGCCACCGCGGCTTCGGCCTTTGCCAAAGCTGCTTTTTCACGCTCCACTTTCGTAACCATCTGCGACTCCTGAACCGTCCAATCGGAGCGCGAATGCTGACGCATCCGCGCTCCGATTTCCAGACAGAAATTGCTGCAACTTTGGTTGGAGCTGATTGCAGACTTGGTGATCAGTCTGCGTGCCTTGGATGAAAGGTTGGCCCCATCCCAAACGAGCCGACGGTCTCGTTCGGGACCGCGCTCTACTGCGTTAGGTTCGTCGCGCCTACGCGCTCCTTACCAAGCTCCGCCGAGCCTCCTGTCTCGCTCCGCTCGTCAGGGGTCTCGGCCCATTCGGGTGACGATCGCGTTGGGGATGCGAAGGGGATTGTTCCTGGTGACATGGAGCCAGCAGAGCGCTGTTCGGCCCATGGCCGACGCCTCCTCAAGGAAGGCCACACCGACCTGCGACTCCCCCAAACACATTTAAGCAAGCACAAAGCCGCTAAGTCCCTGATCTCGCACACCCTATGCGGCCTTGCCGCGGTTCACTGCAGGATCGAAAGATAAGAATATCAGCAAGTTAGCCTAGATTGTCCACCAGCTGAGCTCCTGCAGCGCGCTGCAGC
>JBCBOW010000315.1:0-3217 GCA_039821045.1 Pseudomonadota bacterium | reverse complement strand
CAATCGGATCCATCAGAGCCGGAATGGACGCCCGATGCGAGCGAAAGCCGCGCGCTGCTCGAAGATGCTGATAAGCTCGCCGCCGAGGGCCGGTACGATGAGGCTGCCCGGCTCCTTTTACAGCGCAGCGTCAGCCAGATTGCCACCGCCAAGCCGGACTGGGTCGAGCCCTCTAGCACCGCGCGCGAATTGGCCGCGCTGCCCGCACTTTCCGCCGCGGCGAGGTCAGCTTTCAGCGTCATCAGCGAGGCGGTCGAGCGCAGCCTGTTCGCGCTGCACGCTTTGAACCGCGAGGAATGGGAGCGCGCGCGCGGCGCCTATGCAGACTTTGCGCTCAGCACCATCGAGGCGCCGAGCGCATCGGGAGGCACATCGTGAGCGCAAATCTGGCAGCTCCGGGCGTAGCGCGCGAGCGCGGGTCGAGCCCTTTCAGCCGCGCAAGCGTGTTGGCCATCGTCGTGGTCGGTTTCACCGCTTTTGCAGCGATGCTCTACTTTTTGAGCGCCGGAAACACCGGCCCCCGCGATAGTTCGAGTGGCGCTGCGCATGCCCTGTCAAACTCGCTCAATGGATACTCGGCCCTGGCCCGCCTGGTTGAAGCCGATGGCTATGAAGTCGAGCGTTCGCGCAACAAGAGTAAGCTGACGACCACCGGTCTCCTGGTCCTCACGCCCCCTCGCTTTTCAAGTTCGGACGAGCTCAGCGAGATCATTGAGGATCGCCGGTATCGCGGGCCGACCTTGCTGATCATGCCGAAATGGATGGCTGTCACGATCAACGAACAAATCAAAGTCGAAAACCCGGACGAAGTGAAGGAAGACTGGGTCCTTGTCGGTGATCCTTCCCCGCCCTTTTGGGCCGATGAAATCACCGGCTCTGAAGTCGAGCGCAGCAAGGCAGAAGAGCTCGATTACGGTAAGACGCGCCAATGGACCTCAAAGAGCCTGCCTGTTCAGTTGTCTGGCGATCTGCCCGATCGAAGGGTTGTCTTTGCCCAGCCAGCGGAAAACCTGCTGCCGATCATCGTTGACGATAGATCACGCGCCTTGGCGGTCAACCGGATCGATCTTGGCAATGAGTATGTGGCGGAAGAATTCGACGGCGAAGAAGAGCTCAACTGGGTTGTGATAGTCACCGAACCTGACCTTATGAACAACAGCGGCCTTGCCGATGAAACACGCGCGCTGGCTGCCCTCTCGCTTGTGAGAGAAATGGGATATGGCGATCACACTCTGGTTGTGTTCGACTTGACCCTCAATGGCTTTGGCGGTGCAACCAACCTCTTGACGCTCGCTTTTCAGCCGCCCTTCCTGGCCGCAACACTGTGTCTCCTTTTGGCGGTGGCGATTATCGGATGGAGGGCTTTTCGGCGTTTCGGTCCAGCGATCGTAAAGGCGCCCGCTGCGCAGTTTGGAAAATCTCGGCTTGTGACGAATGGCGCAGATCTCATCGTGCGCGCCGGTCGCTTTGGACTTCTAGCAGAGCCCTACACAAATCTGACAGCCAGACGATTGGCGCGGGCGTTGGGGCTTGCCAAATTTGATGCCGAAACGCTGGACGCAGCGATCGCTCAACGCTTGCCTGATGAAGCCTCGTTCTCCGAGCGCGCGCGCGCCATGGAGCAAGCAAGCAAGCCAACCGACATCATGCGCGCCGCACGCGCGCTCAGCGAACTAACGGGGAAAATAACGCAATGAGCATGAGCCTTGATGACCTGCGCGGCCTTGCAGATGCCATCCGCGCCGAAACAGCTAAAGTGATTGTCGGCCAAGAGGAAATGATCGATCAATTGCTGGTCGCTCTGATCGCGCAAGGACACGTCCTGCTCGAAGGGCCTCCGGGCACCGCCAAGACGCTGCTCGCGCAGAGCTTTGCGACAGCTCTGGGTCTCGATTTCGGCCGCATCCAGTTCACGCCCGATTTGCTGCCCGGCGATATTCTGGGTTCGAACCTGTTCAATTTCCAGACCAGCCAGTTCACGCTTACGCGCGGGCCGATCTTTTGCGAACTGCTGCTCGCCGATGAGATCAACCGCACACCTCCCAAAACCCAGGCTGCGCTGCTGGAAGCGATGCAGGAGCGCCGCGTTACGCTCGATGGTGAGACGCATGCGCTGCCAGCGCACTTCATGGTCGTGGCAACGCAAAACCCGATCGAAAACCAGGGCGTTTATCCCTTGCCCGAGGCGCAACTCGATCGCTTCTTGTTCAAGCTCTTGGTCCCCTATCCGGACGAAACCGAAGAGCAGCGCATTGTTGCAAGCTATGGCGTGCGCCAGGGGCCTCAGCGTCCGGCGGATTTGGGCGTTGTCGCGGTGGCGGATGCGGAGAAGCTTGCGCAAGCGACGAGCGCGCTTGCTCATGTAACGGTCGCTGACGAGATCACCGGCTATGTCGTGCGGCTGGTCCGAGCGACGCGAGACCATGCCGAGCTTGCCGTGGGTGCATCGCCGAGAGCCGCGGTGCTCCTTGCAAACGCTGCGCGGGCGCGGGCGGCGTTGGCAGGACGAGACTACGCGATCCCAGATGATGTCAAAGCGCTCGCCGTCCCGGTCTTGCGTCATCGCTTGACCTTGTCGCCCGCGGCCGAAATTGAGGGCCGTGACATTGAAGCGCTGGTCTCAGAGCTGGTCGAGAGCACCGAGGCACCGCGCTAGCGCGATGGCCGAAAGCTCCTCCCTTCTTCAGCGGCTCAGCCGGCAATTGCCGATCGTGCCCACTGAGCGCGCCGCATGGATGATGGCGGCCTTCGCTCCGGTTGCGGTGGTTATCGCAGCGCTCGCGCCGGGCCTATGGGTGATCGCGCCGCTTTTGGCGCTATTGCTCATCGGGCTGATCCTTGTCGATGGGGCGCTGGCTGGGCGCGTGTCTGAATGGGCGGTCGCTGCGCCGGGCGACACCGAGGTTGGCCAGGCCACTGATATCAGCGTTGCGGCGCGTTTTGCCCGGGGAAGCATCCGGCAAGCGACCGCAGCAATAGCGCTGGATCCTCGCCTGGGCTTTGAGGGTCGCGCTATCTTGCCGCTTGCGCCCGCGGCCGCGGCGAGCAGCTATGCTGGTGCGCTATCGCTTACACCGGAACGACGCGGAACGGCGCCGATATCGCATGCGTGGCTGCGCTGGACAGGGCCTATGGGTCTTGGAGCGCGGCAATCGGACAAGTCGCTGGATCAAGAGGTCCGCATCTGGCCCGATCTTTCCCCCGTGCGCTCCAAGGA
>JBCBOW010000314.1:0-3243 GCA_039821045.1 Pseudomonadota bacterium | reverse complement strand
GTGCGCAAAAACAAGATGCGACAGCGCACACCCGGTGCCACGACCGATCTGTGTCTTGGCCTCGCCTGAGGCTGTGCTCGACACCTTCATTGTCGCGAACGCGCTGTACCTGAGCCAAACGGCGTCAACCTATTATGATCCAGACGAGGCCAAGACACAGATCGGTCGTGGCACCGGGTGTGCGCTGTCGCATCTTGTTTTTGCGCACAACTCGCTGAACCAAGAGGTGCTGATCCGCAACGACAGCAATAACAACACCGCTGACGCCTACTGTTTGTTCGCGAACAACGTGTTTAAAGCCTTCACATGGGGCGGCGGCAATGTGCTGAGCAATATCGTGCTCAAGGACATGAAGCTCTTCACTGGCGCGCTGGCGCCAAGCGGATCGACCAATGTCCTGATCGGCGGCGATGTCACCAGCCTGTTTGTTGATGCAGCCAATGGCGACTTCACCCCAGCAGGCGATCTGGCCACCAATGGTTTCGCGCCATCGATCCCAACCGATATTAACCGCCAAGCCTTCTTTAACAACGAAGATAACGGCGACGCTGTTGGCGCGGTGCGGATTACAGGCGGACAAGGCGTTGCGCTTTATGTCCCACCACCGCCTAGCTCGACGCCGGTTACAGATTTGCTTGCGGCTATGAATGCAAGCCCAGGGCAAAGCGACTATTATGAGCTTACCACCGGAAATGTGGCTGACACAAACCCGGGCAACTTTGGCGGTGTTTGGACGGCCACCGGGAAAAGCAGCACAGCCAACCAGCTTACGCAAAACGAAAGCAACCCGAACCGGCGTCCGACTATCGAGGCGAACGGATCTGTCTTTGACAGCGCCGCGCGCGGGCATGTTGAACAAGCCATTACCGGCGGAACCTTTGATATCGTATTGGCGCTTACTAAAGACGATTCAAGCAACACTGGCGTTCTGCTTTCCAACCAAGCCTCAGCATCCTTTGTGACCTACACTGACGGGATCTCGACCAGCCTCCCCCAGTCTGTCCTTGTCGATGGCGATCCCGTCTCCACCTACGACGCGCTGCACGATGCGCTTGATGACGGCGCGGAGCATGTCGTCACGATCATCGGCGCTGATTTCACAAGCGCAACCGAGCTTATCATTGGGCGCTCATCCAGCAGCCTTTTCGGAACTGTGCGCCGTGTGGCCATTCTGGATAACGCAGACTTCACGACCAACCTAGCCGATGTTCGCGCGCTTGCTCAGCAAGCTGTGGCGGCGAGCTAGCGCTGCGCGGGCCGTACGCACGTCTGGCCCAAAACCAAACGAAAGGACGATGTTGATGATGACTGAAACGCAGCTGCAAACCGTCAATGCGGTTGCTGCAACAGTGACAGCCCTTATCGGCTTCGCTGCGCCATGGCCCGAGGTCGTGATGGGCATGTTCTTCGCTGCCGCAGGTGGATTTGCCGGCATGGTGGTTTCTCCACCTGCGGACCGTCTGACGCCGCTGATTACGCTCTTTGTGGCCCTATTCATCGGAATCCTTGCCGGGATCGCGCATCCGCACGCGGCGCTCGGCGGGCTGCTGACCGCTTGGATTGCCGATTTGCCGGTGCAGCTGGTGATGGGCGCGGCCGGGATTGCATCCCCATGGTTTGCCCGCCGCGCAGCGAGCGGCAACATGGCTTTGCCGTGGAGCCGTAGCAATGGAGGACAAGGCCATGAGTGAGATAATCTGGATATTCTATTTCCCGGCCTTCTTCGCGCTCCTGTTTCATTCGATCTCGATCGACCGCGACGGGCTCTACCGCTGGATATCCTACTCGCTGTCACTGACGATGCTTTGCTTCGCCGCGCACGAGTTCCTCGATTTTGTCGGCAAGCGCGACAGCATGAGCCATGTCTGGATGGTCGCCTTTGGAAATTGCGCGTTGCTTCTTACGGTTGCGCTGTTCCTCCTGCGAGCAAAACCCGCTTGGGTCGCATGGCTTAAGGAACTCAAGCGAAATCTCCGCTCGCAATAGCGGGCACCCCCTTCCCCACAAATCAGGAGACGTGACGTGAATGATATTCGCGCGATTAAGATAGCCTTGAAGGAGCGTGGTTTCTACAAAGGCGCTATAAACGACGTCCAAGATCCTCAGACTGATCAGGCCATCATCGCGTTCAAGCGCTCCGTTGGTCTTCGAGCGCGCTCATTTGTCGGCCCTCTGACCCGCGACGCGCTTGGCCTGAAGCGCAACGCTGCGCAGACCTATCAACAGCCTTGGATGAACGAAGCGGCGAACCATCTTGGTCTTCGCGAAATTCCGGGCAAACGCCACAATTCCACGATTGTGCGCTGGAACCGACAGCTTGGCGCGTGGTGGACCGATGACGAGACGCCTTGGTGCGGAACCTTCGTGGCTTTCTGTCTGCGATCTGCCAATCACAGCCTTCCCAAGCACTGGTATCGCGCTCGGGCCTATGCCGATTGGGGGATGCCCTGCGAACCACGCGTCGGAGCGATCGCTGTGTTCGGCCGGCGCGGCGGCGGGCATGTTGGTTTCGTTGTGGGCGAAAGCGATGACACACTCTACATCTTGGGCGGCAACCAGCGCAATCAAGTGAACATCTCGCCGATCGCAAAGAGCCGTCTTGTCAACGGCGGCAAAGGCGCATGTCGCTGGCCAAGCGCTGAGCCTCTCGGGCCAAAGCTCTTGCCGCGCATGTCAGGGGGGCGTCGCACGACGAACGAAGCATGATTGGCCGGTTCGTGACCTCGCGCCTGGGCATCGGACTCGCTTCAGCGGTCGCTCTGGGCATCCTGTACCTTCTTTGGTCCAACGCCGCAGCTGAGCGCGATCTTGCCAAAGAGCGCCTCGAAGTCGCGCTGGCTACCATCACCGATCTATCTCTCGACCTTCAAATCAACCAAGCGGCCAGCGCCGAGCGTGCGGCCGATGAAACTCGAATCGGCAAGCTGCGAAAGGAATTGACCGATGCAGGCACTGTTCCGGGCGATGGCCCTCATGATAGCGAGCTGCGCTCTCTTTGCGTGCTCAGACAGCAGCAGAGTGGAGTCGACGGGCTTCCGCCCGAATGCAGGGGATTTGATCTCGAAGACTGAGCCCGCGATCAGTGACGTGGCATTCGAGCAAGAGGAAGTCAGTCAGGCAGATGCAGACGCGCTGGTCGGCACGATGCGCTTCACAGACGCAGCGCGCGCCGCGCAGACGCGCTTTCGCAACGAGGTGACGCTGTGGGGGCGGCAGGGCTGGATGCAAGTCGATCGCCTCTGC
>JBCBOW010000313.1:0-3277 GCA_039821045.1 Pseudomonadota bacterium | reverse complement strand
TCGAGACCGCGCACAATATCGCGGGCGAGCAACTCGGGGGCAGGAGCGCGGCCGCTGACAAGGGTCGTCAGCGGGCTGATCATCGTGCGTTCTTCAACCACGAAGCCCGTCATATCCATATACAGCGCGCCTTCACGCACTTGAGCCGGGGTGGGTCTTGCAGAGAGGACCGCAAACAGCGCCAGAAAGAAGAGAAGCATGAAAATCAGGACAAGTGCGTCTTTGATCCCGACCAGCACCTTCCAGGCCTTGCCAACAAAACTCATGCATTCATTTCCTTCAACTGCGCCCTCCTCATCCAAAATAGGCATCGAGGCGGCTGAGTTCCATGGGGATGTTGCAGCGCTATGGGTTGAGCGGGCGATCCGGCTCGACTAGAGGCTTGCGCTTGATGACACGCGCAACGGATCCGATGCCAGATGAGCGCTTTGCCCAAGGGCGTCTGGCTTTTCCGCACAAGCATTTGACCGGAATAGGCCAGCTTGAGCGACACGAAATCCTGTTTCTGTTGGCTTCCGCTGAACGCTGGGTCGAGCTCAATCGCCAAAGCGAAAAGCACGATGCCATCCTTGCCGGACGAACTATCATCAACGCATTCTTCGAGAATTCGACCCGTACGCTGCTGAGCTTTGAGATCGCGGGAAAACGCTTGGGCGCTGACGTGGTCAACATGCAGGCGGCCACTTCGAGCCTGAAAAAGGGCGAGACGCTGATCGATACAGCGATCACTTTAAACGCGATGCGCCCCGATGCGATCGTGATCCGGCATGGCTCGAGCGGGGCAACCCAGCTTATTGCCGACAAGGTCGATTGCCCGGTGCTTAATGCAGGCGATGGGAGCCATGAGCATCCCACACAGGCACTGCTCGATGCGCTGGCGCTGCGCGAGGCGTTGGAGCGCCGGGGAGACGCCGTAGAGGACTTCACCGGGCTTACGATTACAATCTGCGGCGATATCCTCCATAGCCGGGTCGCGCGTTCAAATCTGCTGTGCTTGCAGGCTCTGGGCGCGAGCGTGCGTCTGTGCGCTCCACCGGCTCTGATGCCCGCCGCCGTTGAAGAGATGGGCGCGCAAGCGTTTGGCAATTTTGACGCGGCGCTTGAAGGCGCCGATGTTGTGATGATGCTGCGGCTTCAGTCTGAACGCATGGCGGGGCAGTTTATCCCTTCAGCGCGCGAGTATCATCATCTGTATGGGCTTACGAAACAGCGTCTGGCGTATGCCAAGCCCGGCGCGCTGGTCATGCACCCAGGGCCGATGAACCGCGGTGTCGAGATTGACAGTGAAGTCGCTGACATGATCGATCAATCGATCATCACACAACAAGTGGAAATGGGCGTGGCTCTGCGGATGGCATGTCTCGATGTGTTAACGCGTGAGCGGCGCGGGATTGATGGCTGGGCTGCGATGGGGGCGGCGTGAAACAACAACGCAGCCTCACACTAGTCGGCGGGACGATCATTACGCCAGGCGGCCTCATCGAAGGAGCAGTGCGGCTTGAAGCGGGCCTCATCGCGCAAGTGGGAGCTGACGTTAGGGCAGTGCCTGGTGATGATGTCATGGATGCGCGTGGCAAGCTGGTCGCGCCGGGCCTCGTTGATCTCGGTGTGTTCGCGGTCGACAAGCCAGCGTTTCATTTCGGCGGGATCACGCGCGCTGCGCTGATGCCTGATCAATCGCCTCCGCTCGATTATCCCAGCCGGGTCAATTACATTGCGAAAAGCGGCAAGCCAGATTTGTGGGTTCATCCGTTGGCAGCAGCGACGCGGGGGCTCGAAGGGCGCCAACTGGCAGAGATCGCCATGATGAAGGCTGCAGGCGCGCGCGGCGTAGCAACGGGGCGCCGCTGGATTGCCGATTCAGGCGTAATGCTGCGGCTGATGCAATATGCGGCGATGCTCGATCTGGTGGTCGTTACGCATTGCGAAGATGAAGGGCTAAGCGGTTCTGCGGCAGCAACAGCGGGCGAGATCGCGACACGGCTAGGGTTGCCCTCTGCGCCAGCGCAAGCCGAAACGCTTGCGCTCGCGCGCGATATCGCGCTCGCCGAGATGAGCGGCGCGCGCGTTCACTTTCGACAAGTTACGACCGCTGCGGGCTTTGATCTTGTGCGATCGGCAAAGACACGCGGCGTGCGCGTCACGTGCGGGATCACGCCCGCGCACTTCATGCTCTCTGATCTCGCCACCGCGGATTTCCGCACCTTCACACGGCTTTCGCCACCTTTGCGCTCAGAAGCGGACCGGCAGGCTGCGCGCGCGGCGATCGGAGAGGGCGTGGTCGATGTGATTGCGAGCGGTCACGATCCGCGTGGCCCTGAAGATAAGCGGTTGCCATTTGCGGACGCAGAGCCTGGGATGGCGGGGGCAGAAACACTGCTTGCCATGACGCTCAATCTGGTTCGCGATGAGGTAATTGGCATGGATCGCGCGTTCGCGCTATTATGCTCCAACCCCGCAGCGATCCTTGGCGTTCCCGCCGGAAAACTGACAACCGGGCTCGAAGCGGATCTTGCGATAATCGATCCGGACGCACCCTGGATCATTGATCGGCGCAAGATGGAAGCGACGGCGGACAACACGCCCTTTGATCGACAAGGCGCGCAGGGGCGCGTGCGCGCGCTCATCAAAGGCGGCGTGCAAATCCCGCTTTAAACGTGAGCGTTGCGCGGAAGAACCGCGGCGTTCTCGCCACTCCGTTTAGCGAGCAGCGATCCGTACACCTTCGTCAATCGCGCCTTTGGGCGGGTTTGTTGCGGCATAGGCAAAGCAACCGCGACCGGCTGATTTAACCGTGCCGCACATCGCGCGTGCGCTTGACTTACCGAACCCTGCGGCAGCCACACGGTAGTAAATCCGGCCTTTCACTTTCGCCTTCGTGATCACCACATCGCGATCGCGGAGTTCAGCGAATTTTCGCTTAAGGGTCTCCCAGCCGGCATTGGCTTCCGCACGGCTGTTGTAACTGCCAAGCTGGATCATGTGCGTGTCGGCGCCCTTCGACGCCGTGACTACCCGTTTGGGGGCAGGTTTGGGGGCAACGCGTTTGGCGGTGCTATCTGCGCGTGCTTGAGCCGCCGCCGTCGGCACGGTTTGCACCATCGGTTTCGACACGAATTGCTGGCTACTTGCAACGGCAGGAGTTGGTGTGGGCTTTGACGCCGGTTTTGAAGCTGGCTGAGGAGTTGCTGCTGCCGGTTTGGCACCGCTCGTTGCAGCAAGGATGCTGGCAACCGTGGGATCAGTTGTTTCAACCTCATCAGTGCCCCGCGAAAAC
>JBCBOW010000312.1:0-3280 GCA_039821045.1 Pseudomonadota bacterium | reverse complement strand
CATTGCCGAACTGCGCGCGCGGGGCCAGCGAGTGATCCTGGTGAGCTCGGGCGCGATTGCGCTGGGCGCGGCGCGGCTGGGCCTGCCCAAAGGCGGGCGTGCGAGCTTGGCTGATGCGCAGGCGGCGGCCTCTGTGGGGCAGGTCGCGCTGGCGCAGCTGTGGGCCGAAGCGCTCGCGCGGCATGAGGCGACAGCGGCGCAGATGCTGGTGACACTGGGCGATCTGGAAGACCGGCGGCGCTATCTCAACGCAGCGGCCACGCTGGAGCGGTTGCTGGAAGCCGGGGCCGTGCCGGTGGTCAATGAGAATGACAGCGTCGCCACAGAGGAAATCCGCTTTGGCGATAATGACCGGCTCGCGGCCCGCGTGGCGCAGGCGGCGGGCGCAGCGGGCGTGCTGCTACTCTCCGATGTGGCGGGTCTTTACGATCGCGATCCGAGCGAAGAGAGCGCCGAGCTGATCGTGCGCGTTGAAGGGGTGTCGCCGGAAATCATCGCTATGGCGGGCGAGGGCTCGGGCTCGGGGATGGGCTCAGGCGGAATGAAGGCCAAGCTGCAAGCCGCCCGCATCGCCGAGCGAGCCGGGATTGCACTGGGGATCATAGACGGGCGCGCCGAGGCTCCGATCACTCAATTGCGCCATTCGGGCATCGGCACGATCTTCCTCGCCACGCGCGAAGAGACCGCGCGCAAAGCCTGGCTTGGCGGACGGCTCGCGCTCGAAGGTGTGCTCAGCGTGGATGCGGGTTGTGTCGAAGCCCTGAGCAAAGGCGCGAGCTTGCTGGCTGCCGGGCTGACCGAGGTTGAAGGCGAGTTTGAGCGCGGCGCCTTGGTGGGCCTGCACGGGCCCAAGGGCGAGCGATTAGGGCAGGGGCTGGTCGAATACTCCTCCGCGGAATGCCGCGCGATTCTGGGTCTTAAGAACGATGAGCAGGAAGCGCAGCTGGGATACGCCCCGCGCGCAGCGGTCGTGCACCGCGATCATATGGTGCAGGGGTAAAGGCGCAGTGGCAGTCTTGGCGATCACAGGGGGCACCGGGTTTGTCGGCGCGGCAGTGCTCGATGCGGCGCTCGCGGCGGGGCACAGCGTGCGGGCGCTGGCGCGGCGCGAACAGCCCGCGCGCGAGGGCGTCCATTGGGTGCGCGGCGATCTTATGGCACGCGAGGCGTTGTTGGAGCTTTGCCAAGGCGCCAATGCGGTGACCCATATCGCCGGGCTGACCAACACGCCTGATCCAGCCGAATTTGAGCCCGCCAATGTGACGGGCACGGGGTATATGATCGACGCGGCCAAGCACGCCGAGGTCAGCCGCTTCGTTTTAGTCTCCTCGCTTTCCGCGCGTGAGCCCCAGCTTTCCGCCTATGGCGCGTCCAAGGCGAGGGCGGAGGCCCTGGTGGAAGCGAGTGGGCTTGATTGGACGATGGTGCGCCCCCCGGCAGTCTACGGCCCGCGCGATGTCGACATGTTTGAGCTGTTCCGCTCAGCAAAGCTGGGGATTGTCCCCCTGCCACCCGGCGGCGCTACATCAATCATCCATGTCGATGATTTGGCTGATCTGCTGCTGGCGCTCGCACAGCGCGCCGGACGCTCAGCGCTCAAGCGCATCTTTGAGCCCGATGATGGCCGCGAAGGCGGGTGGGGGCACAAGGAGCTCGCGCAGGCGATCGGGCGCGCGGTGGGCCGCAAGTCGGTCTTTGCGCCGAACTTGCCTGCGGGTGTGCTCAGCCTTGCCGCGGGCGTGGACCGCTTGATGCGCGGTGACCGAGCGAAGCTTACAGCGGACCGCGTCGGCTATATGTGTCACCCCAATTGGGTCTCGCGCTCAGATCGGGCTGTGCCCAAAGATATCTGGGAACCCAAAATCGAAAGCGAGGTGGGCCTTGCCGCGACCGCTCAATGGTACAAGGCCGAGGGGTGGCTCTAAGCCGCGCTTAGAGGAAGGGTTCCTCGCCCGGCTTGTGGATGCCGCATTCGGTCTTGTCCCAGCCTTTCCAGCGACCCGACCGCGGGTCTTGCCCTGGTGCGACCTTGTGCGTGCACGGTTCGCAGCCGATCGAGGGGAAGCCCTTCGCGACCAGCGGGTGGCGCGGCAGATTGTGCTCTTCCATGTAGGAGGCGATGTCTTGCGCGCTCCAATCGATCAGCGGGTTGATCTTGAGGCGACCAGCGGCGTCTGAGGTGTCGAGCTCAAAGCGCGGCAGATTGGCTCTGGTCGAGGATTGAAACGCTTTGCGCCCCGTGAAGCTCGCATCGTAATTCGCCAAGGCCTGAGCCAGCGGCTTGACCTTGCGGATTTCGCAGCAGCCATTAGGATCATAGGACCAGCGCAAGCCTGTCTCATCCTTTTTGGCCACTTCGGCTTCATCCGGCGTCAGGATGATGAGATTGGTGAGGCCCAGCTTGGCGACCACTTCATCGCGATAGGCGAGCGTCTCGGGAAAGTGCTTTTGCGTGTCGAGAAACAGCACCGGCACATTGGGGTCGATCTGGGCCAGGAGATGCAGCAGCACGGCGCTTTCGGCGCCAAAGCTGGAGACCACCGCGACATCGCCTGCAAGGCTGTCTTTGAGCACCGCTTCGAGCATTTCGGTGGTCGAAGAGCCGCGAAACATGCGATTGAGCCGCACGGCATCGTGCTCGGTGAACCGCGGCGCTGTATCGAGCCGGTCAATCTTGTGCTCGGCTTCGACGGATTTTGTCGTGGAGGGGTGTTCAGGCTTGTTCATGCGCTGTCTCCGTGGCGCATTTGAGCGATGGTGCGCCGACCATCAGCAGCGGCCTGGTAAACATTCTCCCAAGTCGCAAAAGCACGCCGTGCATCGTCTTCATCGAGGCGCGTTGCCGGGGCAAAAGCGTCAAATCCGCAGCGGCGCATATGGCTGAGCTGATCGATGCCGATATCGCCCACTGCGCGCAGCTCGCCCTCATAGCCTGCCTCGCGCAGGATACGGGCTGCCGAATAGCCGCGCCCATCGCCAAAGACGGGGAAGTTCACCTCCACCAGCGCCAACCGATCGAGGAAAGGCAACAGCACGCGCGCATCATCGCCCGGCTCAATCCGGACGGCGGTGGCGTTGGTCTGGTCGCAGCACGCATCAACGGTGACCGTGCCGTGGTCGACCACTTCATCATCGCGGAAGCGGAATTGCACTTCGTCAGGAGAGGTTCCGAGGTTCGTTTGCTCAACCATCCCGGCCTCCTTTCACGGCCAAGCCGTTGGCAGAATGTTTGTCTGTATGAGCAGCGAGACCCGGATGGGCGACGGTCCTGAGGCCGAAA
>JBCBOW010000311.1:0-3281 GCA_039821045.1 Pseudomonadota bacterium | reverse complement strand
CGGACGGCCGGATCGATGTGCTCGGGCGTACGATAACGGGCAGTGATCCTGATCAGAACATCGGCGTGCGCTGCCGCTGGGGCGTGCTGTTTCAAGGCGGGGCGCTGTTTTCAACCTTGACGGTGGGCGAGAATGTCGAGGTTCCGCTCAAGCAATTCTACCCCGATATCGATCCCGAGCTGCGCGCCGAGATCGCGCGCTACAAAGTGCTCCTCTCAGGCCTTCCTGAAGATGCGATCGCCAAATATCCGAGCGAGCTTTCAGGCGGGATGAAGAAGCGCGCCGGCCTTGCGCGCGCCCTCGCGCTTGATCCTGAGCTCTTGTTTCTCGATGAGCCGACCGCCGGGCTTGACCCCATCGGCGCTGCCAAATTTGATCGGATGACCGTGGAGCTTAAGGAAACGCTGGGCCTCACTGTGTTCCTCATCACGCATGATCTTGATACGCTCTATGAGAGCTGTGATCGGGTCGCGGTGCTCGCTGATCGCAAAGTCATTGCGGTTGGCACGATCCCGGAACTGGTTGCGACCGGCCACCCCTGGATCGAGGAATATTTCAACGGCCCGCGTGGGCGCGCTGCGAAAGCGACCCATTTGCGCGGTGAGCAGGGGTGAGGGCTTTCTTGCGCTGGTTGCAGTGTGAGGGTTGGCCCCTTGGGGAGCGCGCGGAAGCCATTGCGGCTGCGCGTGGAAACTTACAGCCAAGATCGCACAAGAAACATGGACATACAGCCCCAGAGGCGTCCATAGAGGCGTCAATGCAGGGCGGGATGTAACGAATGGAAACCAGAGCCAATCACCTCTGGGTCGGCGCGGTGACGCTCGCTTTGCTCGTGGCGTTGGCGGCGGCGATTGTATGGATCGCGCGGCTCGGCCAGGGCGCGCAAAACGAATATGATATCTTTTACAAGCAATCGGTTACCGGTCTTGCAAGCGGCAGCCAGGTTTCCTTTGCCGGTGTGCCCGTGGGGCAGGTTTCGGAGATTGCGCTCTCGGAAGATGATCCCGAATTTGTTCGTGTGCGGGTGAAAGTGGGGCGCGATGTGCCCATTCTGGTCGGCACGACGGCGACGATCCAGGCAAGTTTTACCGGCGTTGCGAGCATTCTGCTTGATGGCGCGCGCAAGGATGCCCCGCCGATCACCTGTGAGACCACTGCCTGCCCGGAGGGTCGCCCGGTGATCCCGCCCAAGGATGGCGGCATCAACGCGCTGTTGAACTCGGCGCCGCTGCTGCTCGAGCGCCTCTCGACGCTGACGGAAAACCTCAACATCCTGCTCGGCCCGGAAAACCAGCAAGAGCTCACCAACATTCTCTACAACACCGATCGGCTGACCGCCGGCCTTGCGGATGCGACACCCGAGCTCAAGCAGAACCTGATCGAGTTTCGCACCACGATGGCCGAGATCAACGAAACGCTGAATGCGGCGGAAAAGCTGGCGTTGACGACCGAGGGCCTGATCGAGAGCGAAGGCGCACCGCTTGCCGAAGAACTCAAGGCAACGCTCCAGTCAGCGGCCAATGCT
Organism: Pseudomonadota bacterium; assembly: GCA_039821045.1. Lineage (GTDB taxonomy): Bacteria > Pseudomonadota > Alphaproteobacteria > Sphingomonadales > Sphingomonadaceae > Erythrobacter. The sequence goes on along the minus strand of JBCBOW010000311.1, from coordinate 1,756 downwards.
GCCGACACTCTGGCAGCGACGCTTGAAGAAACGCAGCCCGCAGCGCGCCAATTGCGCGAGGCAACCTTGCCCGCAGCCGAGGCGACGCTGCAGGATTTGCGCTCCACCAGCCGTTCGCTTCGCTCGATCACCGAGAAGCTTGAAAGCGAAGGGGTTGGCGCGATTATCGGCGGGCGGGCGCTGCCAGACTATGAGCCGGAATAGGGGGCTGCTCACGATGCACACCAACCCATCACACCCATCGCGCCGCCCCATGCGCTCGGCATCGCCCCGGCGCTGGGCACGCTTTGAGCGCAATGCAATCGGCCTTGCAGCGATGTGCGCAGGCCTTGCCGGCTGCGTTAGCCTTGGCGCTGAAGCGCCCGAAAGTCTGCTTACGCTCACGCCCACAGCCAGCGCGCCCGTCGGCATGAGCGCGGCCTCCGGGGGCACCGCGCAAGCGGGCGCAATCGCCGTTCTGACCCCGGAAACCCCGGCGAAGCTTGATGTGCTGCGGGTTCCTGTGAATGTCTCGCCCACCAAGATTGCTTATGTTCAAGAAGCTATCTGGGTGGAAAAGCCCGCGCGTCTCTTCCGCCGGTTGCTGGGCGAAACCTTGCGCGCAAGGCTGGCCAGCGATGATGGCACCGCGCCGCTCGTCCTTGATAATGATGACACACCGCTGCTCGCGGATGAGTTCATTCGCGGGACTTTGAGCGAGCTCAGCTACGATGCGCCCACCTCCAGCGTGGTCGTGCGCTTTGATGCGGTGCGTTCGGATGCTCAAGGCACCGCGACGACACGCCGGTTTGAAGCGCGCGAAGAAGGTGTTTTGGCCGAGCCCGGCGCGATCAGCGCTGCGATCAACCGCGCGGCGAACAGCGTAGCAGGCGATGTTGCCGATTGGGTCGTGGCGGGGCGCTAAGCCGCTGGTCTAGGCTTTAGCCAAGGCGGCAAACTGAGCCGCGCGGTGGAAGTCCGCTGTGCGCCGCGTGCGGCGCTCCTCGGCTTCCTCATCGCGGCCCCATTTCTCCGCTTGCCACTCTTCCTCTAGGCTTGCCGCGTGCCATAGTGCGGCGACATCCGCCTGTGCTTCGAGCGCGCTCAGCCCCGTGATCAGGGAGGCCGCGAGGCTTGCTTTCGCCTCCAGCGCGGCCAGGGTGAAAGGATCAAACCCGGCCAGTCGCGCACGGATTGTGGCCAGCGCCGCGGGCGGCTGAGGGCGGTGAATAATCCCGCTCACCCGCTCGAACAAAACCCCTTCGCGCGCTTCGAAGGCGCTCACAATCGGCTCCCACAGCGCGTTTTGCTGAGCATAGAGCAGTTCATCGGGATCAGCGCGGTAGAGCAGCGTGTCAGTATCGGCATAGGCGACGAGTGCATCGGCAATGCGGGCGTTGTCGCGCGCGAGCACATCGATCGCATAATCCGCCATATCGCGCATCGGGAAGCTGGCTGGCTCGATTGTCTCGCCTTGCGCGTCCCATTCACCTGCCAACGCCTCAGCCAGCGCAGGCGTGGGCACCACCTGGCTCGCGCCCTTGACCGTCTTGAGCCCGCGCCCATCAAGCGTCACCTGCCAGCCTTGCTGCGAGATGCCGTTTGGTAAGTCCGTCGCTTCGCTGACGTCCACGACCGTGTAAAAGCGCTTCACTCGTCCGCTCCGGGCGGGATCTGCGCGCGGTCCCCCGCTTTCCAGCGTTTGGCAAGGATCGGCGGGGCGAAAAAGAAGCTCACCATGCCGCCAACCGCGAGCACGACGGCAATCGGGTATGGC
>JBCBOW010000310.1:0-3283 GCA_039821045.1 Pseudomonadota bacterium | reverse complement strand
GATCTATGACTGATTTCCCCGCACTCATCACCGGAGGCGGCGATCTGGCGGCCTTCTTGAAAGCCAACAAAGTCGCTGTCGATGCGGCTTTGGAGGATGCCGGCACGCTGCTCTTTCGCGGGTTTGACGTGCCCGATCCCCATGCATTTGACGCGGCCATCGAAGCCTATGGCGAGCCCGGCTTCACTTATGAAGATTCGCTCTCCAACGCGGTGCGCACCAATGTGACCCCGCGTGTTTTCACGGCCAATGAAGCCCCGCCTTCAACTGAAATCTTCCTCCATCACGAAATGGCGCAGACGCCGCTCTACCCCTCCAAATTGTTCTTCTATTGTGAGATCGCGCCACAGACTGGCGGGGCGACGCCGCTGTGCCGTTCGGATTGGGTGCTGGAGCGGTTAGCGGAGCAAGCGCCCCAATTCGTCGCCCGGCTTGAAGCGGAAGGCGTGCGCTACACCAATGTGATGCCCGGAAGCGACGATGCGGGCTCAGGTCAGGGCCGCTCATGGCGCTCGACCTTGAGCGTTGAGACACGGCAAGCGGCCGAAGCGCGGCTCCAAGAGCTGGGCTATGCCTGGGAGTGGCTGGAGGATGGGGCCTTGCGCGTCACCACCGCCGCTCTGCCCGCGATCCGCGATTTGGGCGATGGTCGGCGCAGCTTCTTCAATCAGCTCATCGCGGCCTTTCGCGGATGGTCTGACAGCCGCAACGACCCCAACAAAGCAATCACCTTTGGTGGGGGCGAGCCGATCACTGTACAGGATATGGCGCCCGCGATCGCGCTGGCGGATGGGTTGACGCAGGATTGCGCTTGGCAAGCCGGCGATGTCGCGCTGGTGGACAATTACCTTGTTATGCACGGTCGCCGCCCGTTTGAAGGCAAACGCCGGGTGCTCGCCTCGCTAGTGGCTTAAGGCGGGCGCGCGCTCAGGCTGACGCAGCGCAAGCGCCCAGATCACCGTGTTGCCGATGGCAATCGCGCTCAGCAGGATCGCAAACACCGCACCCGGCCTGCTTTCGCTAGCCAGGCCCAGCGGCGAGAAAAGCAAATAGGTCGCCACAACGCAGCTAAACAGCGTGACGCTGAGCGGCCGGGCAAAGCGCCACGGGGTGAGATCAACCTTTTCCTGCCGAGTAAAACTCCACCCCTGCGTGCGCGGCGCCAGCGCCCCGCACGCGAGCATGATGCCCACTTCGATCACGAACAGAACCGCATATTGATGGATGAAATGCAGCGTCACCTGATCTGCGAAGACGAAGGTGAGCAGCCCATAAGCGATCACGTGAAAGCCAATGGCGAGCTTTGCCCCCAATGCAGGAACGCGGCTGGTGAAGAGCCCCACCATCACGATCACGATCGTCGGGATGTTGTAAAAGCCGGTGAATTTGCGGATCACCTGAAACAGGCCCTCTGGCGCAAAAGCGAGAAGCGGCGCGACCACAAACGAGAACAGCGCGATCACCACGCTCGCGATCTTGGCCACGCGCACCAGCTCTGCATCCGATGCCTCTCGCCCGAGCGATGGAGCGTAGACGTCGAGGCTGAAGAGTGTGGCGGCGGAGTTAAGCAATGAATTGAACGAGGAGAACACCGCGCCCAGCAACACCGCGAGAAAGAACCCGCTCATCCAAACCGGCAAGACATCGCGGATCAGCCGCGGATAGGCTTCATCGATCGATCCCAGCCCCGGCCCATAAAGATGAAACGCGATCACGCCGGGGATCATCATCAGGAACGGAACGAGGATTTTGAAGAAACCTGAAAACAGCACGCCCTTCTGCCCTTCCGCCAGGCTCTTGGCACCAAGGGTGCGCTGGATCACATATTGGTTGGTGCACCAGTAAAACAGGTTGGCAAAGATCATGCCTGTAAACAGCGTGCCAAAGGGCGTTGGATCATCCGCCGCGCCGATCGCGTTGAGCTTTTCGGGATGCTCGGTGGTTAGCGTTGTGAGCCCGCGCGCGATATCGCCATCGCCCAGCGCAAAGAGCCCGAACAATGGCACCGCGATACCAATGATCAGCAGCCCAACCCCGTTGAGCGTATCCGATACTGCAACCGCTCTAAGCCCGCCAAAAACCGCGTAGGCCGATCCGATCAGACCGATCAGCACCACCATGAGTGTAAGCGCTGCAAAGTCATCGAGCCCGGTGAGCGCGGGCACGTCAAACAGCAGCAGCACCGCGATCGAGCCCGAATAGAGGACGCTCGGGATCGTCACCAAGCCATAGCCGAGCATGAACAGGATGACCGACATGCGGCGCACCACCGGATCAAAGCGATCGTTCAGGAATTGCGGCAGCGTCGTAAACGCGCCGGCGAGGTATCGCGGCAGGAAAATGAGCGCCATTGCAATCGTCGCTACAGCGGCGGTCACCTCCCAGCCCATGCTCGAAAGATTGTAACCATAGGCGGATCCGTTGAGCCCGATGAGCTGCTCAGCGGAAAGATTGGTCAGCAACAGCGAACCGGCGATGAAGGTCGCGCCCAGGCCGCGCCCCGCGAGGAAATAGCCCTCCTTGGTCTCTGCAACATCGCGGGTCTTGAGCCAGCTTATCCAGCCGACGAGCGCCATGAAAAAGACGCAGCTTGCGAGCGTGAAAGCCAGGTTTTCGCCGCTCATGCAGGGGTGCCTTGTGCGTCCACAGGGCGCGCGGGTCCGCCGGTTTTGGCATCGAGCTCTGCCAGCAGCTCAGCATAATGTTCGCGCAATGTGTCGCGCCCGAATTCCGGCGTTGCCTCGGCGCTGTATTCGCCCGTTTCAGGATCGAGCACCAGCATGCTCTGCGTCGCGTAATACTTGGCAATCCGCGCATATTCAGCCTTGGCAGCGAACCATTTGGACAACGGCGCACCGAGCGATAGCGCCCTTGCCGCAATGTCGAAGAGGCTGGGCGAGATCGAACGAAAAGCCGGTGGACGACCGAGCAGATCGAACAGGATTTCGCCTTGCTCCTTTAGCGTGATCGCAGGACCCGGGCCGCCAATAGGAAGCGCCTTGCCACGCTTCGCCGGGTCCACAACGCATGAGGCAATGAAGCGCGCCAGATCGGCATCCGAGATCGGCTTGCACCGGGTCAGCTCACCATCTCCGAAGATCAGAAACGGCTTTCCGCGCGCGACCCGCTCCACCTGGCCCGACAGGGATTTGAAAAATGCGGTGGGGCGTACAATCGTGTGATCAATCGGGCAGGCGATGAGTTCGGCCTCAAAGGCGAGTTTAGCGCGCTGAAACTCTAGATGCGGACGCTGCACACAGATCGCCGAAAGGAGCACAAAATG
>JBCBOW010000309.1:0-3283 GCA_039821045.1 Pseudomonadota bacterium | reverse complement strand
ATCGAGCCGGTGCACAGGCATCGGTGCGCGCTGGAAGCCAAGCTTGAGCGCATCGAGATGGTCTTCGAGGCATTCGCCTCCGCGCCGTGGCCGATCAATCGGGAGCCCGGCGGGCTTATCGATCACCAGCGCCTCGCCATCTTCATAGAGGATCGCTGGGGTCATAAGCGGCGCTCTTGCAACGGTTCGTCGCTCATAGAGAACGGGTGACACACCTGGCACACTGTTATGGGCCAAAAAACCAATCGATCAATCACGCGCGGATTAATCGAAGGAATCGATGAGCCGAGAGGGAATGCCGCGCACGTCATCGGATCGCCTTGCCACAAGGCCGGAGGGTAGGAAATGCTGACAAACCTAGACCAGCTGCGCTTTGAACAGCCCGCGCAGGGCGTTGCCGAGCCAGAATCCGCCTGCGAGATCATCCAGCGTGAGCTCCGCCTCGCGCGCGCGGCCTTCAGCGATCAAATGTTCGCGCAGGATACCCGGCAGGAGCCCGAGCGCTGCAGGCGGCGTCAGAAGTGCGCCCTCGCGCTCAACAAAGACGTTGGTGTAAGAGCCCTCGGTCACCAATCCGTCCGCCCGTACCAAGACCGCTTCGGCTGCGCCCAGAGCGCGCGCGGCTCTCAGCGCGTCATCATAAAAGCCGCGATCGCTCGTCTTGTGAGCCAGGCGCCAGTCGCTCGGATCAAGCGGATTGGGCAACGCGGCGCAAGCCAGCGGTTCTTCAATCGCAGCGGGCAGCGGCCCTGTCTCAAGCGCAATAGCGCCAGATCGCGCCGCTTGCAGGCGCAGCTTGGCGGGCGTTTCAAGCTCAAAGCACAGCGCCTGGATCTGGTTGCGCGCAGCGTGCCGATCAAACTCGCAGCCCAGCGCCGCTGCGCTCCTCTTCATGCGCTCCAGATGCCGCTCAAGGTAAAGCACGCCGTGCTCGGGTTCAAAGCGCATGGTCTCGATCAGATCGAAGAAAGGGGCGGTCAGCTGCGTGGTGCTTGCCCGCGCAAATCCGGCTTTCACTTCGCATTCGCGCCGCTCAGCCATGGGATCGCTGTCTGCGACAATCGCCGAGCCCACGCCTAAGACAGCGCTGCCCTGCGCGTTTTCAATCGGGGTCAAGCGCAGCGTGCGGATCGCGACATTGAAAGCGGCAGAGCCGTCCGCTTCAATCCTGCCGATAGCGCCGCAATAGGGCCCGCGCGCATCGCGCTCATGCTCGCTGATCAGCTCCATTGCCCGGATCTTGGGCGCGCCCGTGATCGAGCCGCAGGGAAACAGCGCATGGACCAGATCGATCGCGCTTTTGCCCGGTGCAAGCTTGGCGCGCACATGGCTCACCATCTGATGCACGCTCGGATAGCTCTCGATCGCAAAGGGCGTCGCCACCTCAACGCTGCCCGCCACTGCAACCCGCGCGAGATCATTGCGCATCAGATCAACGATCATAAGATTCTCAGCACGGTCTTTGGTTGATGTCGCGAGCTCGTGCACCATCGCGCGATCCGCCTCGGGCTCGGCCATGCGCGGGCGGGTGCCTTTCATCGGCTTGACGGAAACATCGCCGCCCTGCGCTTCGAAGAACAACTCTGGCGAGAGGCTGAGAAGATAGTGCGAGCCATCACACAGCAGCGCGCCATACCCTGCCTTGGCCGCGGGGCGCAGCGATGCGTAAAGCGCGATCGGATCGCCGCGATAGGAGCCAGCCAGCGCGTAAGTGAGATTGGCTTGATAGATGTCGCCTGCATGGATTGCCTCGCGCACGGCATCAAAGGCGCGGCTGTAGCCGCCGGGCGAGAGCTGTGGCTGGAGCGGTCCTATGCTGGCGGGCCCTTCGCTGCGGGCGCTGAGCCAAGCGGGGACCTCCGCTGCGCGAATGCGCTCGGGTTCGTCTTCGAACAGACCGAGCCACACCAGCGGCCCAGCGGCGGCATGGCGCGCGTGCGATCCTGAAGCAAGCTTGGGCTCAAGCGCCAGCCCAGCCTCATAGGCGATCACGCCCACCAGCGCGCCGCCGCGCTCATCAAGCGCCGCCTGCGCATTGGCGAGCGTGTCGGCAACTTCCTCGGGGCGATGAGCGGCGAAAATCGCAGCCGGGTCTTCATAATAGAGCGCATGGGCCGGGCCCGAGGCGGCGCGGGTTTCGGCACCAGCGCCTGCATCATCCAGCAATATATACGGCTTCGCCTGACCCATGCACCCTGCCTTAGCCCATCCGCGCCGCAAGTCGATAGGGGAGCGATCGCAGTGCGAGAAGGCGAGCCGCGTGCGCGAGAGGTTGACCCGGCGATGCGAGGCTTGCACAGCGCTGGAGGGGCCTAATGCGGCAATGGGGAGCACGAATGACCGATATCTTTCTGGGACTTGGCGGCAATGGCGAAAACCAGCATCTGGCGCTTTCGCGGGCCAACCGTCACGGGCTGATCGCGGGCGCCACCGGCACCGGGAAGACGGTCACGCTGCAAGGCCTCGCGGAGAGCTTTTCAGCAAACGGGGTGCCGGTCTTTGTCGCTGATGTGAAAGGCGATCTCTCCGGTGTCGCCATGCCCGGCTCGCCCACGTTCAAACATGCCGACAAGCTCGAAGGGCGCGCCAAGGAGCTGGGCATGGAGGACTATGCCTATTCAGACAATCCGGTGATATTCTGGGACCTGTACGGCGAACAGGGCCACCCGATCCGCACCACGATTTCTGAAATGGGCCCGCTGCTGCTCGCGCGTTTGCTGGATCTCAATGATACGCAGGAAGGGGTGCTCCAGATCGTTTTCCGCCATGCGGATGACAACGGGCTGTTGCTGCTCGATTTTGGCGATCTGCAATCGATGCTCGCCTGGGCTTATGAGAATTCGAAAGAGCTCTCAGGCGTTTACGGCAATGTCTCCAAGCAATCGGTGGGTGCGATCCAGCGGCAGCTGTTGAGCTTTGAGGCGCAAGGGGCTGATTACTTCTTTGGCGAGCCGGCTTTGGAGATCGACGATTTCCTCAAGCGCGATGATCAGGGCCGCGGCTATGTCAATGTGCTCGCCGCTGACAAGCTGATGCGCTCGCCCAAGCTCTACGCGACCTTCCTGTTGTGGCTGCTGGCCGAGCTGTTTGAGAGCCTGCCTGAGGTGGGCGATCCGGAAAAACCCACGCTCGTCTTCTTCTTTGATGAAGCGCACCTTTTGTTCGATGATGCGCCCAAGGCCTTGCAAGAGAAGATCGAGCAGGTCGTGCGCCTCATTCGCTCCAAGGGCGTGGGCGTGTTCTTTGTGACGCAGAACCCGATCGACATTCCTGAGGAGGTCGC
>JBCBOW010000308.1:0-3308 GCA_039821045.1 Pseudomonadota bacterium | reverse complement strand
ATGCCTTTACCCACATTCTCATTGAAGAAGTCGATCATCACGAGGCTGCCGTTGATGATCACCCCGGCCAAAGCCACGATCCCGAAAATCGAGAGAATCCCCAGAGATATGCCGAGCAGGAGGTGTCCAAACAGCGCACCGATGGCGCCAAAGGGTATCGCCGCCATGATCACAAGCGGCTGTGAATAAGACTGAAAGGGGATCGCCAGCAGCACATAGATGACGACCAGCGAAATGGCGAATGCCGGCCCGAGATCGCCGAAGTTCTCATCGAGCTCCTCCTGCTCACCGCCAATCGCATATTGCAGCGTGGGATAGTCGGCCGCGATGGCTGGCATGATGTCATCGATGATGAGCTGGGTGGCTTGATTGCCGGAGACCATGTCCTCGTTCACTTCAGCTGAGATGACGACCTGGCGCCTGCCATCTTCGCGACGGATTTGCGCCGGGGCACGGGTGAATTCCGCTTCAGCAACAGCGTTGAGCGAGGTGAAACCGCCAGGCACGCGAACGCGGAACTGTTCGATATCGGCAATCGAATTGCGCTCTTCTTCGGGCAATCGGACATAGACACGCACATCTTCCGGACCGCGCTGAACACGGACAGCCTCAGCGCCAAAGAAGGCAGCGCGCACCTGGCCCGCTAAATCCTCCAGCGTTAGGCCTAGCGTTCGGGCTTCAGGCTTGAGCGTAAGATCAATCTCACGCAGACCGCCATCCTGGTCGCTTTCGATATCGTAGGTGCCGCTGATCCGCGAGATTCCGTCCATCAGCCGCGTGCTCGCTTCTTCGAGGACGCGCGGATCGGTGTCGTACATTTTGACGCTCACAGGCGCGCCAAAGTTGATGGTGGATGCCGAGACGGTGAAGGACTTGGCTTCAGGAATGCCGCCAACCTCGTCGCGCAATTCGCGCTCGATCTGCCCGCCGCCGGGGTTCCTGGGATGGCCCGCCTTGAGCGCAATCTGAACCGACGCGAGCACTGGGCTCAATGTCGTGCTGCGCCCGTCTGGTCCGCCCGAAGTGGTTTGTGCGCCGATCGTGGTGTAGACCGCCTCAACAAACTCAGGACGCTTACCTGTGTCCTCATCGGTCATGTAGCGCGCGAGAACCCGGTCAGTTGCATCGATGACCTTCTGCGCGCTCTCGCCCGTGCGATCGACCGTCGTACCCGCCGGCATTTCTAGACTCGCGGTTACAACATCGTCTTCGATAAAAGGAAAAGGGCTCGCTTTGATTATTCCCGCCGGTATCAGCGAGGTCATGATGATAAGCACCGCCAGGGCCCCGGAGAGCACCACCGCAGGCGCCTTGACGGCGAATTGCAGCGCGCGATCGAGCGGTCCTTCAATGAATTCGCACAGCCGTCGATCCACGACCTTTTGCACCCGTTCGAAAAAGCGAGCGACGGAGTTCTTTGCTTGTTCGCCCGCTGCGGGCAGCGCGGAAAGGTGGTGCGGCAAGACGAGCAGCGCTTCGACGAGGGAAAGCAAAAGGACCGCGGAAACCACCAACGGAATATCTGCGATGATCTTCCCGATCGTCCCGCCGATCGCATAAATCGGTGCGACCGCAGTGATGCTGGTCAAGACAGCAAAGATCACCGGGATCTTGACCCGTTGAGACCCTTCAATCGCAGCGCCGAGCGCGCTTCGCCCCTTCTCTCGCTCAGCGTAGATATTTTCGCCGACAACAACCGCGTCATCGACCACCAGTCCAAGCGCGAGGATGAAGCCGAAGAGCGAAAACATATTGATGCTCGACCCGGCAAGCTCGAGCAGAAACAGTGCTGCGACAAAGGTCGCGCCGATCCCCACTGCGGTCCAGAATGCGAGCCGCAAATCGAGGAACAAGGTCATCGCGATAAGGACGAGGATGAGCCCTGCGCCGGCATTGCGTAGCAGCAGCGAATAGCGATCATTCAGGATTTCAGAGGAATCGTTCCAAACCGCATATTCAACACCGGTTGGCGGTGTGTAATCCTCAACCAGCGCCTCTTTCACAGCGGCGGCCACATCAAGGACGCGCTCATCGCTGGTGCGATAGACATCCACGAATGCAACGGGCTTTTCATTAAACCGGGCGATGAGGTCTGCGTCCTCAAACCCATCAGAAACGCTCGCCACATCACGGACGCGCAAAATGTCCCCGTCTTCGCTCGAAACGAGTACGATGTCTTCAAAGTCAGCCTGGCCGTAATTCTGGCCCACGGTGCGAATGCGCACTTCTTCATCGGCGGTGTCGATCGAGCCGGCTGAGCGATCAAGACTGCCCTGCCCAACGATCCGCGAGACATCCACCAAGCTAAGCCCGAGCGCGCGCAAGGCCTCCTGCGACATATCAATGTAGATCTGATAATCGCGCACAGAGGATGTGCTGACATAGCTCACCTCCGGCAGCGCGGATAAGCGATCTTCAAGATCGTTGGCGCTCTCTTTGAGCGATCGCTCAGAGACATCGCCGAACAGCGCGATGCGCAACACCACTTGCCGCGTGGTGAGCTCTCGGATGTCAGGTTCTTCAGCTTCTCCCGGGAATGTCTGGATCTGGTCGACTTCGGATTTCACATCGTCGAGCGCGCGGGCGATATCAATACCCGCGGGGAATTCGATATTGACCGTCCCAACACCTTCGGAAGCTGTCGAACTGATCGTGTCAACATCCTCCACCGCTTCCACGGCCTCTTCGATGACTTGGACGATTGACTCTTCGATTTCATCGGGAGTGGCACCCGGATATCGGACTGTAACTGAAACCGTGTCGAGGCTGCTTTCGGGAAAGACCTCCTGGACGATCGTCGTGTAAGCAAAGTATCCCGCGACAAACATCGCGATCATGAGCAGATTGGCGGCAACCGGGTTGCGCACCATAAAGGCGATAGCCCCTTGCCGGTCGCGCGCGCGTTCGGGTTCCTTCGCCCCTTGAGCCGCTGTCGGCCCAGCCCCCTCTGAGCCGCCAAACACGTCTGCGGGCGGGGCAGTTGCATCGCTCATTCAGCATTACCTTCAGAGGGTTGGCGTCCGGGTGAAGACGGTGCTTTCGCCCCAGCCTCGCGCTGAGCGCCTGCGATCCGCAAAGGCATCCCTTCAATGGGCGCAGACATATTGCTCACCACCAATTGCCCCCCTTTGCTGAGGCTCGGCGTCGCAATGTAAGCCACATCATCGCTGCGTTGAATGACGCGAACGGGCAGGATCGTCAGCTTGCCGTCGCGCACCACCCAGATGAGGTTTCCGGGGCGTACGGCGGTCGCAGGCACACTCGCGTAACTGTCAAGACTTGCGCCGACAATCTCGGCGCTCACAAAA
>JBCBOW010000307.1:0-3327 GCA_039821045.1 Pseudomonadota bacterium | reverse complement strand
ATGCGCAGGGCCTGTGACCAATGCGTAGTCCTTAAAGCGCGGATCCTCGCTCGCATCAGGCACTTCAAGGATGTGTCCCTTGAGCATCGCCTTGGCGCAGAAGCTGGTGGATCGCGGTGTTTCGTTGGCTGTGAGACCCGTGCTCGCGATGAACAGCTGGCGCTCGGCCTCGACCAGGCTGATCGCGGCGCTTTCTGTGCGGCATAGCTGCGCTGCAAACTGCGCGATGCGCTTCAATTCGGGATCATCGGTCAGCTCATCGGGCACAAAGCTTGCAAGCGTTGCCAAACGCTCTTCTTCGGCTGAGTAATCAGCGGAAGGGTCTGTGCCGATCGGCCACAATAGGGGCTCAGAAGTGTCCACGTCAGCCTGCTTTCCTGTGTGCCCATACAGGAATGCAGGGGGGCGTCAAAACGGATCGGTTCACGAATTGCGATTGCCGCCAATGCGAGAGCCGCGTTGGCCTTTGGAGTGCGGGTTGCTAAAGCGCGCGCATCAAAGACAAAGTCTGCACAAAGCGCTTCAATCTGAGCGCGTGGCTGCAGCGCAATGGGACAAGATTGAACATGCGAGCCACCCCCGATTTTGATTTTCAGCTCGGCGAAGCGGGCGAAATGATCCGCGAGACAACGGCGCGTTTTGCGGATGAGCAGATTATGCCGCTGGCTGAGCGGACGGATCGTGAAGATCGCTTCCCGCGCGAGCTGTGGCAGCCGATGGGCGAGCTGGGCCTGCACGGGATAACGGTCGAAGAAGAATGGGGCGGGCTGGGCCTCGGCTATCTCGAACACGTCATCGCGGTCGAGGAAGTCAGCCGCGCCAGCGCCAGCATCGGGCTTTCCTATGGCGCGCATTCAAACCTGTGCCTCAACCAGATCCGCCGCTGGGGCAATGATGAGCAGAAGGCGAAATACCTCCCCGGCCTGATCTCGGGCGAACATGTCGGCAGCCTTGCGATGTCTGAGGCAGGCGCGGGGTCGGACGTTGTCTCGATGAAGCTGAAGGCCGATGCGGTTCAGGGCGGATATGTGCTGAACGGCACCAAGTTCTGGATCACCAACGCGCCCGAGGCTGACACGCTTGTGGTCTACGCCAAAACCGATGGCAGCGCCGGATCGCGCGGGATCACCGCCTTCCTGATCGAAAAGGGCGATGAAGGCTTCTCCATCGGCCAGAAAATCGAGAAGGTGGGGATGAAGGGTTCGCCCACAGCGGAGCTGGTCTTCGACGATTGCCATATTCCCGAGGACCGCGTGATGGGCCCGGTTAATGGCGGCGTGGGTGTGCTGATGAGCGGGCTCGACTACGAGCGCGTGGTGCTCGCCGGATTGCAGCTTGGTATCATGCAGGCGTGCTTGGACACAGTCATCCCCTATCTGCGCGAGCGCAAGCAGTTCGGCAAACCCATCGGCAGCTTCCAGATTATGCAAGCGAAGATCGCAGATATGTATGTCGCGCTGCAATCAGCCCGAGCCTACACCTATGCCGTCGCCAAAGCGTGCGATGCGGATCAGACGACGCGCTTTGATGCAGCGGGCGTGATCCTTTTGGCGAGCGAAAACGCCTTCAAGGTGGCGGCGGAAAGCGTGCAGGCTCTGGGCGGTGCGGGCTATACGACCGACTGGCCGGTCGAACGCTATATGCGCGATGCGAAACTGCTCGATATCGGCGCGGGCACGAACGAGATCCGCCGCATGCTGATCGGGCGCGAACTGATCGGGGCAAACTGATGCCCGTAGTGGAAGGCGAAGAAGGCCCAAAGAAGTCCAAGCCCTCGGTTCGAAAGCGTGCCGATGCGATCAAACCCTTCGTTTGCAAGAATTTGATTGCCGTGATCGAGGCGCCGTCTGACATCAAGAACATCGGGACAGTTATTCGCAACGTAAACGCGCTGGGCTGCGAAAAGGTCTACGTCGTCGATCCGCGCAAAGCGTTGCCGGACGATTGGCAGGACATGCGCGAGAAGCCCTCTCTTTCAAGGACGTCAGTATCAGCGGTGAAGTGGAGCTTTGTGAAGCGCTTCGACAGCACCGATGATTGCTTTGATCATCTTGAGAGAAACAACTTCCATTCGATTGTTACCTCCCCTCACGTGAAGGGCGAGACCAGTATCTGGCTCCATGAAGGCGACTTTACGGAGCACACCAAGCTCGCTGTCTGGTTCGGAAATGAAAAACGCGGTATCAGCGATAAAGCGGTCGAACGGAGCGATGCTTGTGTGGCCATTCCGATGTTCGGAATGATTGAAAGCCTGAACCTTGCGACTTCGTCGGGCATTGTTTTGTACGAAATCACAAAGCAGCGCCGCGAGTATCAGAGCAAGTATCGAAAAGGCAGAAAGCGAGGAAAGCGGGCAGAACCGATGCCGACTGTGATGGACCGAGAGGAAGCCCAACAGTGAACGCCCCCACCCTCACCACCAAGGTCAACCGCGAAGCGCCGGACGCGAAGGCACCGCTCTGCCTTCGCCAGCGAACCTCGTGCCTTCTCTTCTATTCGGCCTTGATTATGCCCAGGCGCAGCATGACTTCCTGCGTCGCTTCATAATCCAGCGGCTTGCCCGGAAGAGCGAAGGTCGCATCATCAATCTCCACTTCTTCAACCGAGACCAGATCGACATCGCCGAAGCGGATCGCGGCGCCCTCGGCAAAAATGGCGTTTAGCGGCATCACAATCGCGCCAAGCGGCCCCTGCATTTGGGTGCAATTGCCAAATTGGATCGCGATCACCTGGCCGACGAGATTTAGCTCGGGATCCGCGCTGATCACGAAGCTGATGTCCGCTGCATCATCGATCCGATAGCCGACCCCCTTGCGCTCGCCGACGGTGATTTCGCCCACGGCAAAGGGCTGAGCCGGGGGCACGCTGCCCGATATGAAGCGGATAAGGTCCGGCGTGAGAGCCTCGGCAACGCTGGCCGCCACCACCGGATCGATCACACGCGGCGTGCCGCCATCATCGAGGATGACGTAATTGTACCCCTCAGTGTGCAGCATCATCTGCCCATCACACACAAGGTTGCCGCGAAAGGCGCCGTCGTCATTGATCTCGATAATCGAGCCATCGGCATAAGTGGCGCGGATATCGGCTTTGGCAGTGGCCGGGATGGCAAACAGCGCCAAAGCAACGAGGAGATAGGGGCGCATAGGTGTCCGCTCCGTCTGGTTTCTGTTAGCACGCCTTAGCTCGAAGGGGTTAGAACCTGGGCAATCGCCATGGTTAACGCGCGCGCAAGTCCGTTGGCATTGGCCGCGATGAGCGCTAGGCGAAAGGCCATGACAGCACCCACCCTCACCACCAAGCTTGACCGCGAAGCGCCGGATGCCA
>JBCBOW010000306.1:0-3347 GCA_039821045.1 Pseudomonadota bacterium | reverse complement strand
ACTTATTGACCAGCCCCTCGACCACAATCGGCGGTTCGCCGCTGCCGCGCGCGTGATCTTCAGGCCGCAAAGAGCGATCAGGGATTGCAAGATTGCCGGGCTGCTCGTTCATCGCTTGGCGCTTACCCCCAGCCCACTTCGGTGAAAAACACCGCGAAAAAGGCATCGAGCACAATCACCGCAAAGATCGCCGAGACCACCGCCATGGTCGTGCGCTTGCCCACTTCTTCCGAATTCCCCTGCACGCGCATGCCATGATAGCAGCCCGCCATGGCGATGATGAGGCCAAACACCGGCGCCTTGATAAGGCCGACCCAGACATCGTGCAGCGGCACAACCTCCTGAATGCGAGCGAGGAATGTAAAGAACGGGATGCCTAGAGCCACTTGCCCGATGACCGCGCCGCCGATGATCGTAATGACAGAGGCATAAAAGCCAAGCAGCACCATCATGAACGTGCAGGCGAGGATTCGCGGGATGATGAGCTTCTCGGTCGGCGAGATGCCGATGGTGCGCATCGCATCGACCTCTTCGGTCAGCTTCATCGTGCCCAATTGCGCGGCAAATGCGCTGCCAGAGCGCCCGGCGACCATAATTGCAGTCATCAAAACGCCCAGTTCGCGCAGCGCGATCCGCCCGACCAGATTGACCGTCAGCGCCTCAGCGCCAAATTGCTCCAGCTGCACCGCGCCCTGCTGCGCGATGACGACGCCGATGAGAAAGCTCATGAGGCCAATGATCGGCAGCGCGCTGACCCCGATTTGCTCCATCTGAGCAATCATGGCGCGCATGGGAAAGCTTGAGGGTTTGCGCGCCAGATTGTTGAACCCGATCATCACCCGGCCCAGCGCACCAATCACCCCGGCAAGCCCTTCGCGCGCTTCAAACACCTGATAGCCCAGCGCCAGCGGCACCCGCTCCCAAACAGGCGAGCGCTCAGGCCGCAAATCGGCATCGTTGCCCGCTGTTTCTACCGCATCCAGCAAGCGCTGCGTGCGCGCATCGGCGCCGGTAATGTCTGCCTCATGCCGCCGCGCCAGCTTGCACGCGACCCAGGCGCCGACCGTGTCCATCTGATGCACATTTGAAAGGTCAATCGCGGAGAGCCGCTCATTCAGCGAATGCAGCCGGTGTTCCATCGCGCCGATCGTCGAAATCAGCATCGGCCCTGAAAGCGCAAGTCGCGCGCCGCCAGCGCCATCGTCTTCCAGCGAGTATTGCGCGTATTCGTCCATCGCCCTTTAGCTATGCGATTAAACCGCCGGGTTCACAAGACTTGTGTTGAGCCGACTGGTTTGACGTGTTGCGCTGCAGCACTTGGGCTGTATGGCGGGCTTTGTAAGCGGCGCGGACCCTCGCGCGATGAGCAATGAGCCAAGAAACGATGACACTGCCCACCACCTTCAGCCCCGCCGAGATTGAGGCGCGATGGTTCAAGCATTGGGAGGAAACCGGCGGTTTTCGCCCCGAGCGATCGGATGCTGAACCCTTCACCATCGTGAACCCGCCGCCCAATGTGACGGGGAGCCTGCACATCGGCCACGCGCTCGACAACACGCTGCAGGACATCGTCATCCGCTATGAGCGGCTGCGCGGCAAAGACGCTTTGTGGGTCGTGGGCATGGACCATGCGGGCATCGCGACCCAGATGGTGGTCGAGCGCCAGATGGAGGCACGTCAGGATAAACGCACCAATTATTCGCGCGAAGAGTTTGTCCAGAAGGTCTGGGAATGGAAGGCCGAGAGTGGCGGCCAGATCACCAAGCAGCTGCGGCGGCTGGGTTGCTCAATGGACTGGTCGCGCGAGCAGTTCACGATGGACGAGCATTTCACCAAGGCCGTCATCAAGACCTTTGTGGACCTCTACAACGATGGCCTGATCTACCGCGACAAGCGCCTCGTCAACTGGGACCCCAAGCTCAAGACCGCGATCAGCGATCTGGAAGTGGAGCAGCAGACGATTGCGGGGGGCTTCTGGCATTTCAAATACCCGCTCGCTGATGGCGCGGTGCTCGACGATGGCCGCGATTACATCGAGGTTGCCACAACGCGGCCCGAAACGATGCTGGCGGATATGGCGGTCGCGGTGCACCCCACTGATGCGCGGTATGCCAGCGTTGTCGGCAAGCATGTGATCCTTCCCATCACCGGGCGGCGCATTCCGATCGTCGCGGACGAACACGCTGATCCCGAACTTGGCTCGGGCGCGGTGAAGATCACGCCGGGGCACGATTTCAATGACTTCGAGGTTGGAAAGCGCGCCGGGATCGCCCCTTCAGACATGCTCTGCATGCTCGATGGCGATGCCAATGTGTGCCAGACCGCCGATGGTCTCGTGCCAGACGAGGTGATCGGGATGCACCGCTTCAAGCGAGACGGCGAAGACGGGGCGAGAGAATGGGTCGTCAAGAAACTTAAGGATCAAGATTGTCTGATCCCGCATATCTTGAAAACCAAGAAAGGTGACACTCAAGAGGTTGACGCCGAACCGCGCCAGATCGCGACGCCATTCGGGGATCGCGGCGGCGTGGTGATCGAGCCGATGCTGCTGGATCAGTGGTATGTTGATGCCGAAAGGCTCGCGGCAAAGCCGATCGAACAGGTGCGCGACGGGACGATCGAGATTGTGCCCGCAAGCTGGGAGAAGACCTTCTTCAACTGGATGGAGAACATCCAGCCATGGTGTGTCAGCCGTCAGCTGTGGTGGGGGCACCGCATCCCGGCTTGGTTTGACCCGGACGGCAACGCCTATGTGGCTGAAACGGAAGCAGAAGCGCGGGCTCAGGCGGGCGAAGGCATAGAGCTGACACGCGACCCCGATGTCCTCGACACATGGTTCTCCAGCGCGCTGTGGCCCTTCGCCACGCTGGGGTGGCCCGACGACGGCCAACCGCTGCTCGAAAAGCACTTCCCCAATTCGCTCCTCATTTCCGGCTTCGACATCCTGTTCTTCTGGGATGCGCGCATGATGATGATGGGGCAGTACAATATGGGGCAGGCCCCATGGCCGCGCCTCTATCTCCACGGGCTCGTGCGCGCGGCCGACGGCGCAAAGATGAGCAAATCCAAGGGCAATGTCGTCGATCCGCTCGGCCTGATTGACCAGTATGGCGCGGACGCTTTGCGCATCTTCATGGCCGCGATGGAAAGCCAGGGCCGCGACATCAAAATGGATGAGAAGCGCGTCGAAGGCTATCGCAACTTTGCAACAAAGCTCTGGAATGCAACGCGTTTTTGCCAGTCCAACGGAATCGGCGCCTCATCCACTCTGAAGGCCCCGCAAGCGCGCCTTGCCGCCAATCAATGGATCATCGGCGAGGTGCAGCAATGCGCGGCCGAAATCGAAA
>JBCBOW010000305.1:0-3350 GCA_039821045.1 Pseudomonadota bacterium | reverse complement strand
GCGCGCTTTGGGATATGGGCTCGCGGGCCTGAGGGTCGATGGCAATGACGCGCTCGCCTGTTTTGCTGCACAGCAATGGGCAGCCAACCGCGCCCGCGCCAATCAGGGCCCAACGCTGATCGAATTCTTCACTTATCGCGCCGAGGGGCACTCCACATCGGATGATCCGAGCGGTTATCGCAGCGCTCAGGAACGCGAAGAATGGCCGCTCGGCGATCCGGTGATGCGCCTTAAAGACCATCTCATCGCGATCGGCGAATGGGACGAGGACCGCCAGGCGGCGATGGACAAGGAATGCGCTGAGCTTGTCAAAGCCACCACCAAGGAAGCCGAGAAGAACGGTATTCTGGGCCATGGTCTCCACCATCCCTTCCACACCATGTTCGAAGATGTGTTCGAAGAGCTCCCCTGGCATCTTGAAGAGCAAGCCGAACAAGCGACACGCGAACGCAAGATCAAGTGGCCTGGTCACCATCCCAAGGACTTTGCGGGGAAGGGGGCTGGACAGTGAGCACCGACGCCAAAACAAGCACGACCGCCACTGACGGCCAGGATACCTCCATGGTAAATGGGCGCCGGCTCAACATGATCGAAGCGATCAACGAAGCGCTCGATATCATGCTTGAGCGCGACGATGACGTAATCGTGATGGGCGAGGATGTCGGCTATTTCGGCGGCGTTTTTCGCTGCACCGCCGGGCTTCAAGAAAAGCACGGCAAGACCCGCGTCTTCGATACGCCGATCAGCGAATGCGGGATCATCGGCGTGGCGGTGGGCATGGGCGCGTATGGTCTTCGACCTGTGCCTGAGATCCAGTTCGCGGACTATATTTATCCCGGCCTTGACCAGCTGATCTCCGAAGCCGCGCGGCTGCGCTATCGCTCGGCAACCGAGTTTATCGCGCCGATGACGGTGCGCTCGCCCTTTGGCGGCGGGATTTTCGGCGGGCAGACGCACTCGCAATCACCCGAAAGCATCTTCACACATGTTGCCGGGCTCAAGACTGTAATCCCAGCGACGCCCTATGACGCCAAGGGCCTGCTGATCGCATCGATTGAAGACAACGATCCCGTGATCTTCTTCGAGCCCAAGCGGATCTACAACGGCCCGTTTTCAGGCTTTTACGACAAGCCGGTGGAGCCTTGGAAGAAGCACCCTGATAGCCACGTACCTGAAGGGTATTATCGCATTGCACTGGGCGAGGCGCGCTTGGTTTCGCAAGGCGATGCGCTGACCATCCTCTCATATGGCACCATGGTGCATGTCGCAGAGGCGGTGTGCCGCGAGAAGGGCGTTGAAGCCGATATTCTTGATCTGCGCACGCTTGTCCCCTTGGACATTGAAGCGATCGAGGCTTCAGTCAAAAAGACCGGTAAGTGCCTGATCGTGCACGAAGCGACCCGCACCAGCGGCTTTGGCGCAGAGCTCTCGGCGTTGGTGACGGAACGCTGCTTTTATCATTTGGAAGCGCCCGTTGAGCGCGTCACCGGTTTCGACACGCCTTACCCGCACAGCCTCGAATGGGCCTATTTCCCCGGTCCCGTCCGCATTGGCGAGGCGATTGACAAGATTTTGAAGGACTGAACCCAACATGGCCAAGTTCACATTCAACATGCCCGATGTTGGCGAAGGTGTTGCAGAAGCCGAGATTGTCGAATGGCACATCAAGGTCGGCGACACTGTCGAGGAAGACCAGCACCTCGTTGACGTCATGACGGACAAGGCGACGATCGACATCGAAAGCCCGGTTTCCGGCACAGTCGTTGAGGTGGCGGGCGAGCTTGGCGATACAATCGCTGTGGGATCGATGCTGTTGGTGATCGAAGTGGATGGCGAGCGGGATGATCCTGCGCCGCAGGAAGAAGCGCCAACGACGCAAGCGCCAGAGCCTGCACCTGCGCTCGCGCCAGAGCCCGCACCGGCACCCGCACCAGCACCAGCTCCGCCCTCTGTTCCCGAGCCCGCTCCTGCATCAGCGCCCGAGCCTGCCTCCCCGGCGGTGGCCGCGAAGGTTCTTGCGAGCCCCGCTGTGCGCAAGCGCGCAAAAGATCTCGGCGTGGACCTCGCGCATGTGAAGCCCGCTGAAGATGGCCGAGTGCGCCATGGCGATTTGGATGCTTTCCTCGCTTACAATGCGGGCGGCGGCTTTAAACCGGCGGGCGCGGCGCGCGCAGATGAAGTCATCAAAGTCATCGGACTGAGGAAGCGCATCGCTCAGAATATGAGCGCCTCCAAGCGCCACATTCCGCATTTCACCTATGTCGAGGAATGCGATGTCACCGAGATGGAGCGGATGCGCGCTGATCTCAACAGCGCGCGCGGCGCCAAGCCAAAGCTCACCATGCTCCCGCTGTTGATCACGGCAATCTGCAAGCTGCTCCCGGACTTCCCGATGATCAACGCGCGCTATGACGATGAAGCGAATGTCATCACGCGGCATGGCGCGGTGCATCTGGGCATGGCAACGCAGACGGGCAATGGCCTGATCGTGCCGGTGATAAAAGACGCTCAAAGCCGCAATCTGTGGCAACTTGCAGCCGAGATCGGCCGTCTTGCGCAAGCCGCGCGCGATGGCTCAGCCAAGTCGGACGAATTGTCAGGTTCAACGCTCACGGTGACGTCGCTCGGCCCGCTTGGCGGCGTTGCGACCACCCCCGTCATCAATCGCCCTGAAGTGGCTATCATCGGTCCCAATCGGATTATTGAGCGCCCGATGTTTGTCACCGGCCCGGACGGCACGGAGCGGATCGAAAAGCGCAAGCTGATGAACATCTCGATCTCTTGCGATCATCGCGTCGTCGACGGGTATGATGCAGCAAGCTTCATCCAAGAGATCAAGAAGCTCATCGAAACGCCGGTTTTGCTGCTGTCTGATTGAGCATTTGGGAGGAGGTGCAAAATAAACTGCGTTTCGCTGTGCAGGGGCGTTGACAGCCTCTATTGCCCAGCCTAATGGCGCTGCTTCCCGAGCGGCGCTGCACACAGCGAGCCGCTAACACGCGGGTGTAGCTCAGTTGGTTAGAGCGCCGGCCTGTCACGCCGGAGGTCGCGGGTTCGAGTCCCGTCACTCGCGCCACTTTCTTCTATGACCGGGCGCCTATCAGAGGCAAGTCGTGGGTGCTTCAAGGGCGCGTTGGCCCAGCATCCGTCTTTTCATCAGATTCAGGCTCAGGCGGGGACCAGCTGCCGGTTTCCATCCAGATCAAAAAGCGCCCCAGCGGCAAGAGCCAGATCAGGCCAAGGATGATGTAGACGATCGTCTGCCCCCACCATGGCCACCACCCAATAAGGTCAGGTGCATAGCGGGCAATTACCACCCCGTAGACAATCAGCGCAACAAAGAGGCCGAT
>JBCBOW010000304.1:0-3351 GCA_039821045.1 Pseudomonadota bacterium | reverse complement strand
TTGAGAACCTGCGCATCGAAGGCTCAATCCCTGAAGAGATCGGCTACGACCTCTCCGCCAGCGCGATCTATCGCCCCAAAGCCAATCAGAACATTGTCTTCCGCTTGTCTGCCGCCGCCTTGCTGGCGGGCGATGGTTTTGAAGATCTGTTCGACAATCTTGGCGATCAAAACACTTTCTATTCCATCCTCGCAAACGTGACGTTGACCTATTGATGCTCCAAAACCTCAGCCTCTCGCGCCTTTTCCTCGCTCTCGCAGCGCTCCTTTTGAGCGCCGCGCTGATGCAACCGGCCAGCGTTGAGGCGGCAAAGGAGAAACCGGTCAAGCGCGATTACACCCGCGTGATTGCGCCGCCCGCGCCAGCGCGCCAATCGGTCGCGGACATGGTTGCCAAAAGCGAGGGCTGCAACACGTGCCATGTGAAGACAGACGCACCAACGATGCATGTCTCGCCTGCGGTGCGTTTGGGCTGCACCGATTGCCACGGAGGCGATGCGAGCGTGCGCGGCGACAGCGAGCTGCCCCATGATCACCCGGACTATGTCGCCGCACGCGACCGGGCGCATGTCCTGCCGAAATATCCCAAGAGCTGGTATTGGCCCAGCTCCGCGAACCCGAAGCGGTCCTACGCACTGCTCAACAAGGAATCGCCCGAATATGTGAAGTTCATCAACCCGTCAGACTACCGCGTCGCGCGCGAGGCCTGCGGGGCGTGTCACATCCAGTCGATCGAAGCGGCGGAACGCTCGATCATGGCAACAGGGGCGATGCTGTGGGGTGGAGCATCATACAACAACGGGATCTTGCCGTTTAAGAACTACCTTCTGGGCGAGGCCTACACCCGCAATGGCGAGCCAGCGCATATCGTTTCGCCGACTAAGCCTGGCCAGACCATTACCGAGGCGCAAAAGGAGCGCGGCGTCCTTGCCGAGATGTACCCGCTGCCCACGTGGCATGTCATCCCGCCGGGCGATATCTTCCGCGTGTTTGAGCGCGGCGGGCGCACGATCAACTCGCAATTTCCCGAGATCGGCCTGCCCAATTCAACCGGGCGCACGCAGCTCTTGGAGGAGCCGGGCCGCCCGGACCTGAAGCAATCCAATCGCGGGCCGGGCACAGGTCTGCGCGTCGCGATCCCGGCGCTCAACATTCACAAGACCCGCCTCAATGATCCGTTCACCTGGTTTATGGGCACCAATGATCAGCCCGGGGACTATCGCCATTCGGGCTGCGCGTCTTGCCATGTCGTCTATGCCAATGATCGCGAGCCGCGCCACTCGCTGATCTACGCCAAATATGGCCGCGACGGACAGACGATCACTGTCGATCCGACGATCGCTGAGAAGTACGAGAAGACCAAGAAGGGACACAGCAAGGTGCCCAAAGGCGCAGCGCCTGATTTGGCGACCGCCGGGTTCGATGATCAATATCCGCCCAAGGCGCCCGGAGGGCATGCACCGCTCAAACAGCCGGGTATGGCCTATGATGCCGAGCCCGCGCTCGATGCCAAAGGCGGGATGAAGAGCAAGGATGAAGGGCTGCTGACCAAGAAGGGCCTGATCAAGGAGAAGGGCCACCCGCTCCAGCACGTCTTCACCCGCTCAATCCCGACCGCGCAATGCATGAACTGCCACATGCACCAGCCCAACATCTTCCTGAACTCCTACCTTGGCTACACGATGTGGGATTACGAGAGCGACGCGCCCGCCATGTGGCCTGAGCAGCAGAAATACCCCACCGCCGAAGAAGTGCGCGCGGTTATTGATCGCAACCCGGAAGCCGCAGCGCCGCGCGGCAAATGGGCTAATCTCGATTTTGTGCGCAACGTCTATGATCTCAACGAAGACCTCAACGATACGCAATTCGCCGATTATCATGGCCATGGTTGGAACTTCCGCGCGATTTTCAAGCGGGATCGCGAAGGCAATCTGCTCGATGCCGATGGCAATATCGTTGACAATGACGATCCGGAAAAATGGCGCCGCGAAGGCGAGGGCAAGTTCGTCGAACCCGGCGTCAATCCGGGCAAGGCGGTGCATATGATGTCGATCCACGCCGAGAAGGGCATGCAATGCGTCGATTGCCACTTTGAGCAGGATACGCATGGCAATGGCCTTATCTATGGCGAGGTCGCCAATGCGATTGAGATCGGGTGCAAGGATTGCCACGGCACGGCGGACGCATACCCGACCTTGCGCACCAGTGGCCCGGCAGCGCCGCCCATGGGGCACAATCTCGCGCTGCTCCGCAATCCCGATGGCCAGCGCCGGTTTGAATGGATCGATAATGAGGACGGCACGCGCACGCTGCTTCAGCGCTCGATCGTCGATCCCAAGCTCGTTTGGGAGATGAGCCTTGTCAAGGACTCCGTCGATCCCAAAGCGCCCGCCTTCAATGCCAAGGCTGCGCGCGCCAAGCTGATGAGCAAATATGGCGCGGAGACCGGGAATTTCGAGTTCGGCGTCGGCATCGCAGAGGATGACCGCGCGCACCAGGATCCCGAGATGGCCTGCTTCACTTGCCACCTTTCCTGGACGACGAGTTGCGGCGGGTGTCACTTGCCAATCGAGGCGAATTGGAAAACCAAATCGCATCGCTACGAAGGCAAGGAAACCCGCAACTTTGCGACCTATAACCCCCAGGTTGCGCGCGATCAGATGTTCCAGCTGGGCAAGCACCAGACCACCAAAGGCGCGCAGGTCGCCCCGGTGCGTTCCTCTTCAGCGCTGGTGCTTTCTTCAACCAACATCAACCGCGAGCGCATCTATGTGCAACAGCCCCCGATCAGCGCGATCGGCTTCTCCTCGCAGGCCTTTGCGCCCCATTTCCCGCATACGGTGCGCCTGACGGAGACCAAGACCTGCTCGGATTGCCACCTTTCCGAGGCCGAGGACAACAATGCGATCATGGCCCAGCTGCTGCTGCTTGGGACCAATTATGTGAACTTTGTCGGGATGCACGCCTGGACAGGCCTTGAGGGCGGGTTCAGCGCTGTGCGCGTTACCGAATATGAAGAGCCGCAGGCGGTGCTCGGCTCCTATCTGCACCAATACGCCTATCCCGATTACTGGCGCATGCATGTCGAGAAAAACGGGCGCGAGCTGAAAAACTGGGTGCGCGGCAAAGCGTTTGATGCTGACTTGAGCGGTGAGACCAAAGCCTTCGAAGAATTCGTCAACGTCCATGAAGGCACGCGCAATCGGGTTGGCTGCCTGCAACTGCGCGGCGAATATATGTTTGTGGCTGAAGGCAAGGGCGGTTTCCGCGCGTATGATGTCGCCTCGATCGCGAACAAGGGCGTTTCGGAACGGATCATCACCGCGCCCTTCTCAGCGCTTGGCCACGATAC